>JBBDHW010000013.1:0-5093 GCA_040880805.1 Acidimicrobiia bacterium
GCGCTTGGCGTCGCGTCGCCGAGCGCGCGCGGCCCGCGGCGGGCGGGGGGGACGGCGCGGACGCTCGACGCGCAGCCCCTCGGCGAGACGCGCCCGGAGCCGCTCGAGCGCCAGCTCGCGATTCCGGGCCTGTGAGCGGGTGTCGGACGCGGTCGCCCGCACCACCGGTCCGAGTCGTTCGAGGAGCCGGGCCCGCTGCCGAGGCCCGAGCGACGGGGAACCGGCCACCGCGAAGGAGACCTCCACGCGAGTGTCGGAGGTATTGGCGTGCTGACCACCGGGGCCGCCCGATCGGCTCGTGCGCCACACGAGCTCGTCGAGGGCGATCGCACAGCTGGGTGTGATGCGGAGACGTCCGTCCACACGCCGACAATATGGGCCTTGGCGATATGGGCCCTGACGGTACAGACCGGCTGATGCTGGGTACGCTTACCGCCCAGTAACCCGCGTGCCGGTAGGACACGCGTGGAGGAGCCCAGGGGGGCGAACACGATGCACGTTCGAGCCGCAAGAGTCCCGCGACGCGCAGGGTTCCGCGCCCTCGCGGTCACCGTCGTCGTCGCGCTCGGCACCACGCTCCTCGTGAGCAGCGCCGCCGCCGCGCCGAAGGAGGGTGGCTCGATCACCTATGGCCTCGAGTCCGAGACCGGCGGTGGGTGGTGCCCCACTTCCGAGCGCCTCGCCGCCTCCGGGATCATGGTGGAGGCCGCGATCTACGACCTGCTCGTCGTGCCGAACGCCAAGAACGAGATGGTGCCCTACCTGGCCAAGTCGGTCGGGCCCAACGCCGACTACACACAGTGGACCATCAAGCTGCGTGACGGCATCAAGTTCCACGACGGCACGCCGCTCGACGCGGACGCGGTGAAGCAGAACATCGAGGCGTGGCGCAAGGGTGCGCTCTACAGCTCGATCTACAAGGACATCACCGACGTCACGGTAAACGACCCGCTCACGCTCACCATCACCGTGTCTCGACCCTGGTTGGCGTTCGCGAGCTACCTCTACCTCGACGGTCGCTCCGGCATCGTGGCTCCGGCCCAGCTCGCCAACCCCGACACGTGCAACAGCAACCTGATCGGGACGGGCCCGTTCAAGCTCGACCACTGGACGGTCAACCAGGAGCTCGTCGTCACCAAGAACGCCGACTATTGGCAGAAGGACTCGAAGGGCAAGCAGCTCCCGTACCTCGACAAGATCACGTTCAAGCCCATCGCCGAGGCGAGCCAGCGCGTGAACTCGCTCGTCGGCAAGCAGCTCGATGTGATGCACACGTCCGACGGCCAGCAGGTCGACGCGCTCAACCAGATGGCGGGCCAACTCAACCTCATGAAGGAGAAGCCGGGCCGCCGCGAGACCCGCTACTACCTCATGAACGTGGCGAAGGCGCCGCTCGACGACATCGATGCCCGAATGGCCGTCGCCCTGGCGATCGACCGCAACCAGATCAACCAGATCCGGAACAACGGCGTGTACGACATCTCCAACGGGCCGTTCGACTTCAAGGTGCCGGGGTACGTGAAAGACCCGGGCTTTCCGAAGTACAACCTGAAGAAGGCGAAGGCACTGGCCAGCAAGTACAAGGCTGCGCACGCCGGCGAGTTCAGCGTGGTGCTCGAGCACACCAACGACCCCGCCAACAGCGCCGAGGCGCAGCTCATCAAGGAACAGCTCGCGAAAGCGGGGATCGACGCGACCTTGAAGCAGGACGACCAGACGGCCTTTGTCGTCGCCGCGATCTCGGGGAACTTCAGCATCATGCTCTGGCGCCAGCACCCGGGGAACGACCCCGACGGGCAGTACGTGTGGTGGAACACGGGGTCGCTCGTGAACTTCGGCAAGATCGCCGACCCCGAGCTGCAGGCGCTGATCGACCAGGGGCGTAGTGAAACCGACCCCGCCAAGCGGAAGGCGATCTACCAGCAGGTCGACAAGCTGTTCGCCAAGAAGGTCTACAACATCTGGGCCTACTACGCGGACTGGACCGTCGCCGCCCAGAAGAACGTGCAGGGCCTGGCCGGCCCGCCGCTCCCCGACGGCGGGGGCAAGCCGGAGTTCATCTACGGCCGGCACCCGTTGCTCGGCATCTACAAGACGCAGTAGACCCTCAGGTGCCGGGGCATTCCGGCATCCGGTGATTGGGGGGCTCGGAACATGCGGAACATCGCGCGCCGGCTGTTCCAGCTCGTGCTGGTGGTCGTGCTGTCGACGCTGTTCGCGTTCAGCCTGCTGCGGCTCTTCCCGGGCGACATCTCCGACGCCGTACTCCCACTCGGCACGAAGCAACAAAAGCAGCAGTTCCGGGAGGACAACGGTCTCGACAAGCCGTTCTTCGCGCAGTACGCGACCTGGCTCGGAAACCTGGTGCAGGGTGACCTCGGCAAGGACTACCAGTCGAACACCGAGGTGAGCAAGAAGCTCGAGGCTGCGCTCCCCGTGTCCCTCCAGCTCATGCTCTACGCGCAGATCCTCGCGTTGCTCGTGGCGATCCCTCTCGGCGTGCTCACCGCGTACCGCGCCAACACCAAGACCGACCGCAGCCTCAACGCCGGCGCGTTCGCATTGCTCGCGCTGCCGAGCTTCGTGCTCGCGCTCGCGCTCTCGTACTTTGTCGGGGTGAAATGGCAGCCCGACATACCCTGGCTCGGCCAGATCCCGGTCACCGGCTACGAACCGGGATGGCTCGAGCCGCTGTTCGGCCAACCGAGCGGCGACATCGGCAAGCACTTCGGCACGTTGCTGCTCCCCGCAATCGCCCTCGCCGCCGGTTTGATCGCGGTGTACATGCGGTTGCTCCGCAGCGACATGATCGCGACACTCCAGGAGAACTACATCACGATGGCGCGCGCCAAGGGACTCTCCGACCGGCGCATCCTGTGGCGCCACGCGCTCCGACCCTCGAGCCTCACCTTGCTCACGGTCGCCGGCCTGAACTTCGGTACGCTCATCGGCGGCGCCGTCGCGGTGGAAGTGATCTTCCAGATTCCGGGAATGGGCACGCTGATCTACCAGGCGATCAACGCGCGGCAGTTCGTGGAGCTCCAGAGCTACATCGCGATCATCGCCATCGGTTACGTGTTGCTCAACTTCGTGATCGATTCCCTCTACGTGGTGATCGACCCGAGGATCCGTCGTGCCCACGCCTGAAAGACCCGACGCGTTGCAGGAGCTCGTCGGCGACGCAACGACGCGCGGCATGCCCGTCGACGCGGGCACCATCGAGATCGCGGCCGTCGAGACGGGTCCCCAGGTCCGCCGCCGGAAGGGTTTGGGCTTCGCGGCGTGGCTGTCGATCGGATGGATGGTGTTCGTCGTGGGCGGGGCGCTGCTCGCGCCCTACCTCGGGCTCGACGATCCGAAGAACAGCATCACCGAGATCACGCGGCGCGGCCCGTTCGCGAAGGCGGGAACCGCCCCCGGTCATCTTCTCGGCGGCGACTTCAACGGCCGCGACATGCTGTCGCGCCTGCTGTGGGGCGGGCGCGTCACGCTGGTGGTCGCGACCTTGGCAGTGTTGCTCGGCTTCGTGCTGGGGGGCGCCCTCGGCCTCGTGGGCGGCTATTTCCGCGGGAAGACCGACACCGTCGTGAGCTTGCTGCTCGACGTGTTCCTCGCCATTCCCGCGGTGATCCTCGCGCTCGCGCTCGTGACGATCCTGCGCACCCAACCGGGCTCGGGCAGTGAGGCCGGGCTCGACCCCGAGGTCGCGCTCATCCTCGCGCTGGGGATCGTGTCGATTCCGGTGCTCGGGCGCATCACGCGCGCAAGCACGCTGTCGTGGTCGGAGCGCGAGTTCGTGCTCGCGGCGAAGGCGCAAGGCGCGAAACACCGACGCATTTTGTTCCGCGAGGTGTTGCCGAACGTGCTCCCCGCGATGTACTCGATCGCGCTGCTCGGCGTCGCGGTGGCCATCGTCGCCGAAGGCACGTTGAGCATCCTGGGCGCGAGCGTCGAGGCCGACACTCCCACTTGGGGCAACATGATCGCGGTCGGGCGCCAGTTCATCGAGCGCGCGCCGCACATCGTGTTCGAGCCCGCCCTCATGATCTTCTTCACCGTGCTCGCGCTCAACATGTTGGGCGACGTCGTGCGGGCCCGCTTCGACGTGCGGGAGGGGGGCCTGTGACCGATTCGGCGACCGATTCGGTGCCCGGCACGGCGTCCGAGACACCCCCCGCGCAGTCGGAGGCGCCGTTGCTCGTGGTCGAAGACGTCGCCACGCACTTCGACACCGACCGCGGCCTCGTGCGCGCGGTCGACGGCGTGTCGTTCGTCCTCGACCGGGGCAAGACGCTCGGCATCGTCGGCGAGTCGGGGTCGGGGAAGACGGTGCTCTCGCGATCGATCATGGGGCTGCTCCCGAAGAAGGGGGTGGTCCGCCACGGCTCCATCCGCTTCGAGGGCACCGAGATCGGGAGCCTCGGCCCGAAGCAGATGCGCGCGTACTGGGGCGCGCACATGGCGATGGTCTTCCAGGACCCGATGACTTCGCTGAACCCAGTGATGAAGATCGGGAAACAGATCACCGAGTCGATCCACACCCACCTCGACGTAACTCGTGATTTCGCCAACGAACTTGCGGTCTCCCTGCTCACTTCCGTGCGCGTCTCCGATCCGGAGCGGCGCATGGACGACTATCCGCACCAACTCTCCGGCGGCTTGCGCCAGCGGGTGTGCATCGCGGTCGCGCTCGCCGCCGGGCCGCAGGTTCTCTTCGCCGACGAGCCCACCACTGCACTCGACGTGACCGTGCAGGCCCAGGTGCTCGACGTGCTCGAGGCCCAACAGCGCGAGCGATTCATGGCACTGGTACTCGTCACCCACGACCTCGGCGTCGTCGCCGGCCGCGCCGACAACGTGATCGTGATGTACGCCGGCCAGGTGGTGGAGCAGGCACCCACCGCCACCCTCTTCGAGCACATGCGGATGCCCTACACCGAGGCGCTCCTGCGGTCGATCCCCAAGATCGGCGAGCCGAGCCATACGCGACTCACCGCGATTCCCGGCCGCCCGCCCGACCTGGTGCAACCTCCCGTTGGCTGCCGGTTCGCCGACCGGTGCGCCTACGTGAAGGATCGGTGCCGTGGGGGGGC
>JBBDHW010000013.1:5103-8527 GCA_040880805.1 Acidimicrobiia bacterium
CCGCTGCTCGACGGGCCCACACCAGGCCACAAGTACCGCTGCTGGTTCCCGGTGGGCAGCCCAGAGGGCCGCGCCGCGCTCGAGCGAAACCGCGAAGTCGGTGTGGCCGCCGCGGCGCACCTCGACGCGTCCGACGACGGAGCCCGGTAATGGCCGGCACCGGCACCGCACACCTCCGCGCGACGGACGACGCGCTTCTGCGGGTCGACGAGCTCGTTGTCGAGTTCCACGCCGCCGGAGGAAAGCGCCTGCACGCGGTGTCGGGCATCAGCCTCGACCTGCTCGACGGCGAGACCCTCGGGCTCGTCGGCGAGTCGGGCTGCGGCAAATCCACCACGGGGCGGGCAATCATGCAGCTCCCCCCGCCCACGTCGGGCCGGGTCCGCTTCGAAGGGGTGGAGCTCACCGAGCTGCACGGCAACGACCTGCGCAGGATGCGCCCGCGGATGCAGATGATCTTTCAGGACCCCATCTCGTCGCTGAACCCGCGGCGGAAAGTGGGCGACATCATCGCCGAGGGACTCGACATCTGGGAGATCGGTGACAAGGCGTCGCGCAGGGAGAAGGTCGACGACCTCCTCGCCACCGTGGGCCTCGACCCCGACACCGCGCGCGGGCGGCGGCCGCACGAGTTCTCCGGTGGGCAGTGCCAGCGCATCTCGATCGCGCGCGCTCTGATCACCGAACCCAAGCTCATCATCTGCGACGAGCCGGTGTCGGCGCTCGACGTGTCGGTGCAGGCACAGATTCTCAACCTGCTCGAGGACATGAAGGCGCGGTACCAACTCACGCTGGTTTTCATCGCGCACGACCTCGCGGTGGTGAAGAACGTGAGCGATCGTGTCGCGGTGATGTACCTCGGCAAGCTCTGCGAAGTCGGTCCGCCCGACGACCTCTACGCGCGTCCCGCACACCCGTACACCGCCGCCCTGCTCGCGGCGATCCCCGAGCCCGATCCCGCGACGCGGCAAGAGGATGCCGGCGTGCTCGGCGGCGAGATCCCCTCCCCCACCGATCCCCCCTCGGGTTGCCGGTTCCGCACCCGCTGCCCGCGCGCCCAGGAGCAGTGCGCGGAGGAGGAGCCGCAACTCCGCGAGGTCGCCGCGGGGCAGTACGTGGCGTGCCACTTCCCACTCGTTGCCGGCGAGCACATCGAGTTCCGCACGACGGCCGCCTGATCGCGAACGCGTCTACGCCGCGCGTACCTCGTCGGCGGGGTTATCGGCGAGTGCGAGTGCGAACACGTCCACGATGTCGTCGACGAGGTGGAAGGTCATCACGTCGCGTACCGTTTCGGGCACGTCGTCGAGGTCGGGTCCGTTGCGCTTCGGCAGGATCACGGTGTCGAGCCCCGCACGCTGCGCGGCCAGCACCTTTTGCTTCACCCCGCCGATCGGGAGCACCCGACCCTGGAGCGTGACCTCGCCCGTCATGCCCACCGCCGAACGCACCGGACGGCCGGTGAGCAGGCTCACCAGTGCGGTGGCCATCGTGATCCCGGCCGACGGCCCGTCCTTGGGGATGGCGCCTGCAGGAACATGCAGATGGAACCGACGCGCGGTGCGCTCGGGCGCGATTCCCAGCTCGGCCGCATGTGCCTGCACGTACGACAGCGCGATCTGCGCCGACTCCTTCATCACGTCCCCGAGCTGCCCGGTAAGCGTGAGCCCGTCGCCCTCCATCGTGCTCGCCTCGATGAACAGCACGTCGCCACCGGTGCCGGTCACTGCGAGCCCGGTGGCAACGCCGGGCGTCGACGTACGGTCGGCCACCTCGGTGAAGAACTTCGGACGGCCGAGCGCGGGCACGGTGGCGTTCTCGTCGAGCGCCACCGGTGGAGTCACCTCGCCCGACGCGACGCGCGCCGCGGTCTTGCGCAGCAGCTTGCCCAGTTCGCGTTCGAGGTTCCGCACCCCGGCCTCACGCGTGTAGTCGACGACCACGGCACGGAGCGCGTCGTCGGACACCGACACGTCGTCGGCCGTGAGACCGTTGCGCCCGAGCTGACGCGCGAGCAGGTGGTCGCGCGCGATGGCAACCTTCTCGTCTTCGGTGTAGCCGTCGAGGCGGATCACCTCGAGCCGGTCGAGCAGGGGGCCGGGAATCGTCTCGACGACGTTCGCGGTCGCAAGGAACAACACGTCCGACAGGTCGAGGTCGATCTCGAGATAGTGGTCGCGGAACGTGTGGTTCTGCGCCGGGTCGAGTACCTCGAGCAACGCAGACGACGGATCGCCACGCCAGTCGGCGCCGAGCTTGTCGACCTCGTCGAGCACGATCACGGGGTTCATCGTCCCGGCTTCGGTGATCGCACGCACGATGCGGCCTGGGCGCGCGCCGACATAGGTACGGCGGTGGCCACGCAGCTCCGCCTCGTCGTGCACACCGCCGAGCGCGACGCGCACGAACTTCCTTCCGAGTGCGCGCGCCACCGACTCACCGAGCGAGGTCTTGCCCACACCCGGGGGCCCGACGAGGGCGAGGATCGCGCCCGCACCGCGCTTTCCGGTGTCGGTCATGCCGCGTTCGGCCCGCAGCTTGCGGACCGCGAGGTACTCGACGATCCGGTCCTTCACGTCGTCGAGCCCGGTGTGGTCGGCGTCGAGGATCTCGCGCGCGGCGCCGACGTCGAGCTCGTCGTCGGAACGACTACCCCACGGAAGCTCGAGCGCGGTGTCGATCCACGTGCGGATCCACCCGTGCTCGGGGCTCTGCTCACTGGTGCGTTCGAGCCGGTCGACCTCCCGCGTGATCGCGTCGCGCGCCGGGTCGGGAAGCTGCGCCTCGTCGAGACGGCGCCGGTAGTCGTCGACCGCGTCGTCGTCGCCCGACTCCCCCAGCTCCTTGCGGATCGCCGCGAGCTGCTGGCGCAGCAGGAAGTCGCGCTGGGTCTTGTCCATGTCGTCGCTGACTCGCTTGCGGATCTGGTCCGACACCTCGAGCTCGGACAGCGCGTCGCGCGCCCAGAGGAGTGCCTTCTCGAGCCGCGCCTCGGGGTCGAGCGTCTCGAGCAGCTCGACCTTGCGCTCCACCGACAGGTCGGGCGACCAGCCCGCGGTGTCGGCGAGCGCGCCGATGTCGTCGACGCCTTGCAGCGCGTCGGCGAAGCGCGGTGCGCCAAGATGCTCGGCGATGCCGCGCACGACGGCCCGGTACTCCCGCGCCAGCTCGCGCGCCCGGCCGGATTCGGCCGCCTGCTCGACCGCGGGCTCCGCACTGAGCCAGACGCCCGCATGCTCCGTGGGCACGGGCGTGCCGACGAGCGCGCGCGACATACCGCGCAGCACGAGGGCGCGCCCGCCGCCCGGCAGGTCGCCTTCGTTCTCGATGCGGGCGATGGTGCCGACACGGGCGAAGCCGGCGCCGACCCTGGGCACGAGGAGGAGACGCCGGTCGGATGCGAGGGCGGGGGGGGGGGGGGGGG
>JBBDHW010000013.1:8537-40911 GCA_040880805.1 Acidimicrobiia bacterium
GGATGCGTGGGCGCCCTCGGCGGCGTCGCGCGCCTCGGGCGACTCGATGGCGAGCGTCACCACCATCTGGGGCAGCACGACCCCGGAGGTCAACGGCAGCAACGGCAGGGTGAGGGTCCCAGTTTCGGGCAGGTCGGTGTCGGGCATCGTCGGTCCTTCGCGCGGATGTGCTCGTGATTACACGATTACCCGATGCACAACCCGCCGGTGGGTCGCTCCATTCCCGACCGGGATGCCCGGATTTCATGGGCGGGATAAGTTCCCGGCCGGGCCGCGACCGCGAGCCGGGTATCCCGGCGAGCAGCGAGCGACGCATGAGGAGGGTCCGATGGACGACGTGTTGGGATACGAGGGCAAGCGGGTGGTGGTCACCGGCGCCGCCAGCGGCATGGCCGAGCAGGCCGCCACGATACTCACCGATCTGGGGGCCGAGGTGATCGCGCTCGACATCAAGCCCGTGTCGGCGAACGTGAAGACGGCTATCGAGATCGACCTCGGCGATCGAGCCTCGATCGATGCGGCGCTCGCGGCCATCGACGGCACCGTCGACGCGGTCTTCAGTTGCGCCGGGCTTCCCGGTCCGCCGTTCACCGACGTCCAGGTGGTGACGGTGAACTTCATCGGCGCACGGCACCTCATCGAAGGCCTCGTCGACCAGATGTCGCGCGGTTCGGCAGTGGCGTGCATCGCGTCGGCGGCGGGGATCGGGTGGCAGCAACAGATCGAGACCTTCGCGCCGCTGCTCGCCACCGACACCTTCGAGGACGCGGTCGCATGGATCGAAGCCCATCCCGAGGTCATGCCGTGGGGCGGCTACGTGTGTTCGAAGGTCGTGCTCAACCAGTGGGTCGCGTCGCGCAGCTTCGACTACATGACCGAGCGGGGCATCCGGCTCAACTGCATCAACCCCGGCCCCACCGACTCCGCGATGATGCCGCAGTTCCAGGCGTTCGCGGGGAAGGAAGCGATCGACGCGGCAATCGGCCCCATCGGTCGCTACTCGGAGCCGGTCGAGCAGGCGTGGCCGATCGTGTGCCTCAACAGTCCGCGCCTGAGCTACGTGAGTGGCGAGGCGTTCTTCACCGACGGCGGCTTTCTCGGCGCGATGACGATGGGCCGCCAGAAGGGCTTCGACCTGCTCGAAGGCGGCGCGCTCTAACTGGGCAGCTGCGCTTCGATCGCCGACACCATCCCGGCGTCTTCGGGTGTGACCTGCGGACGGAAGCGCGCGACGACGTTACCGTCGGGAGCCACGAGGAACTTCTCGAAGTTCCACTTCACGTCGCCGGCTTCACCGTCGGCGTCGGCGGTCGCGGTGAGCTCGTCGTAGACGTCGTGACGGTTGGCGCCGTTCACGTCGACCTTCTCGAAGAGCGGGAACGTGACGCCATACGTGGTGTCGCAGAACTCCCGGATCTCCTCGGCCGAGCCCGGCTCCTGGCCCATGAATTGGTTGCACGGGAACCCGAGCACCTCGAAGCCGCGCGCCTCGTACTTCTCGTGCAACTCCTGCAGACCTGTGTACTGCGGCGTGAGCCCGCACTTCGAGGCCACGTTCACCACGAGCAGCGCCTTGCCCTTGTACTCCGACAAGTCGGCCGGCTCACCCTCGAGGGTGTTGATCTTCGCGTCATAGATGGACATGACTATTCGCTCGCTCTCTGCGAGCCGGGATACCCGGCTCGCGGTCATTCGCTCGCTGACGAGCGCCCTTCGCACCCGCTTCGGGCGCCGCAGCGCGCTGGGCCTCGACTGATAGGGCCAGAGTCTATTCGTCGGGGCGGGTCATCTTCTCGGGGCGGACCAGACGGTCGAACTCCTCTTCGGTGAGGTGCCCGAGCCCGACGACCGCCTCCTTCAGCTTCAGGTTGTGCTTGTGCGCGTGCTTCGCGCTCTCGGCCGACTTGTCGTAGCCGATGTGCTCGTTGAGGGCGGTGACGATCATCAACGACTCGTCGACGTACTCGGCGATCTGCTCCTCGTTTGCCTCGACGCCTTCGATCGCGAACTCGCGGAACCCGGCACACGAACCCGCGAGCAGGTCGACGGAGTGGAGGAAGTTGAAGATGATCACGGGCTTGAACACGTTGAGCTCGAAGTTTCCCTGCGAGCCGGCGATCCCGATGGTGTTGTCGTTGCCGATCACCTGCACGCACACCATCGTCATGGCTTCGCTCTGCGTGGGGTTCACCTTCCCCGGCATGATCGACGACCCGGGCTCGTTCTCGGGGAGGATCAGCTCACCGAGGCCCGCACGGGGGCCCGACGCCAACCACCGGATGTCGTTGGCGATCTTCATCAGCGACACCGCCAGCGTCTTCAGGGCACCGCTCGCGAACACAAGTGCGTCGTGCGCCGCCAGCGCGGCGAACTTGTTCGGCGCCGACACGAACGGAAGGCCCGTGAGCTTCGCGATCTCCGCCGCGCATCGCTCCGCGAACTCCGGATGCGTGTTGAGCCCGGTCCCCACCGCGGTGCCGCCGATGGCGAGCTCGTACAGACCCGGGAGCACGAGCTCGATGCGCTCGAGATCGGCGTCAAGTTGTGCGACATAACCACCGAACTCCTGGCCGAGCGTGAGCGGCACCGCGTCCTGCAAGTGCGTGCGCCCGATCTTGACGATATCGGCGAACTCTTCGACCTTCGCCGCGAGCGCGTCGCGCAACCGCCGCACCGACGGCACGAGTTCGCGCACGACTTCCTCGACCGCGGCGATGTGCATCGCGGTGGGAAACGTGTCGTTCGACGACTGTGACATGTTCACGTGATCGTTTGGATGCACCGGCAACTTGGCACCCATCTCGCCGCCCGCCAGCTCGATGGCGCGGTTCGAGATCACCTCGTTGACGTTCATGTTGGTCTGCGTGCCGCTGCCGGTCTGCCACACCGAGAGCGGGAACTCGCCGTCGAGCTTCCCGGCAATGATCTCGTCGGCCGCCCGGACGATGAGATCGGCCTTCTCCGTCGGCAACTTGCCGAGCTCACGGTTGACGAGCGCCGCCGCCTTCTTGAGGATCGCCATGCCCCGGATCACCGCATCGGGCATCCGGTCGTCGCCGATCGCGAAGTGGTGGATCGAGCGCTGGGTCTGGGCACCCCAGTAGTGATCTGCGGGCACCTCGATGGCACCCATGCTGTCGGTTTCGGTACGCGTGCTCATGTTTCGAACGTACCCCTTTGCCTGCGCACCTTGCGCACCGTGCGGTCCATCGTGCGGCGCACATAGGGCCCGAGCAGCCCGGCGGCGCGTGCAAGCGCCGCGGTCTGGAGATCGGCGGTGATCACGAGCCGGTCGCGCTCGATGCCGCGCACGATCGCCTGCGCCACCCTGGTGGCGTCCCGCGGCTTGATCGACGCCGAAATGCGCTCCGTCTCGGGTGGCTTCATCGCGTTCTCGCGATCGAGACCCGGCGTCTTCGTATCTGGTGGGTACACGCACGACACGACGATCCCGTGCGGCGCGAGCTCGACGCGGAGCGTCTCGGCCAGCCCGCGTACCGCGTACTTCGCGGGCGCGTACGCGGAATAGCCGAACACCCCGATCAGCGCGGCGGTCGAGCCGACCAGCACGAGATGGCCGCGTTTCCGCTCGATCATCGAGGGCACGACCGCACGAACCGCATGCAGCGTGCCGAAGTAGTCGACTTCCATCTGGTCGCGGAATACCGACTCGTCGAGCTGCTCGAAGTATCCAGGGTGCGCGGTACCGGCCGCGGTCACGAGGATGTCGCACGGCCCGAGCCCCTCCGTGAGGCGCGCGACCGCGGCACGCAGCGCGGCGCCATCGCGCACGTCCGCGCTGGCGACGCCGACCATGTCCGACGCGACCCCGAACGATACGTCGCGAGCCGCGTCGGCGAGACGCACCTCGTCACGGGCCAGCAGCGACACTCGTGCCCCGCCTGCGGCGAGCAGCCGCGCGGTGGCACGGCCGATCCCGCTCGACCCACCGGTGACGACGGCATGGCTGCCTGCGAGCGCGGTCATGGCCTGATCGTGCCACGGCCGGACCGCGCGGTACCGTCCCAACGTGACGCGACGACCGATCCTGGCAGTCGTCGTCTCGGCCGTGTCGACCTGTCTTTCTCTCACTGGACTTTCGCTCACTGGCTTCGCGCTCGCCGGAGTCGCCCCGAGCGCCCGAGCAGCCGAGGTCGCGACCTTCTCTGTGCAGGGAAGCGTCGAGCAGGTGGCGGTCACCCGAGGGGCACCGGGCGCCCCTGTTCGGCTCCTGAACTCGGAAGGCCACGCGGTCGCGACGAAGGCCGTTGACCGCCAGGGCGCCACGCTGTTCCGCCACGTCGAACCGGGCACGGGCTATGTCGTGAAGGTCGGCGGTGTGCGGAGCAAGCCGGTCGAGGTCACGAACCCTGACGACGCGCCCGACCGGTCGCTGTACTCGTCGCAACATCTCGAACCGGGGTTCGGCTACATCAGGACGCGCGACGGCACCCTGCTGTCGGCAAACGTCACGCTCCCGGGACCGGTCAAAAGCGGCCCCTACCCGACCGTGGTCGAGTACTCCGGGTACGACCCCTCGAACCCCGGTGGTCGCCAGCCGGCCTCGGGGATCGCGTCCTTTCTCGGGTACGCGACCGTCGGCGTGAACGTGCGCGGTACCGGCTGTTCGGGGGGCGCCTTCGACTACTTCGAGACGCTCCAGTCGCTCGACGGTTACGACGCGGTGGAAGCCGTGGCCGCGCAGCCGTGGGTCGCGAACGGCAAGGTCGGGATGGTGGGTATCTCGTACGCGGGGATCACGCAGGTCTTCGTCGCCAAGACCCGTCCACCGCATCTCGCCGCGATCACGCCGCTGTCCGTGATCGATGACACGTATTGGACGCTGTACCCGGGAGGGATCCTCAACAACGGGTTCGCGGTGCAATGGGGAGAGGATCGTCAACACGACGCCCGGCCGGCCGCGTCCGACTGGGTCCGCGCGCGGATCGCGGACGGCGACACCACCTGCAAGGCGAACCAGACATTGCGGCTCCAGAGCCCCGACGTCGAACGCGAGATCGCGCAACTGGGCCCCGACCGCGTGCCGGCCGACCGCGCACTCGCGCCGTCCACGTTCGTTGACAAGATCGACGTTCCGGTGTTCATCGCGGGGGCATGGCAGGACGAAGAGACCGGGAGCCACTTCGCCGAGATGCTCGACAAGTTCGCGCCGGGCATCGTGGTGAAGGCGACGGTGATGAACGGGCAGCACGCCGACTCGCTCAATCCGGACGTGATCACCCGGTGGGCGGAGTTCCTCGACTTCTACGTGGCACGCCGGATCCCGAGCATCTCGCCGACCGTCCGTGCGATCGCGGCGATCGTGCTCGCGCGGGTGTTCGGTAGCGATTTCACACTGCCGCCCGATCGGTTCGCCGGCCAGAAGAACTTCCACACCGCCCTCGCGTCGTACCAAGCGGAACCGCCCGTGCGCGTGCTGTTCGACAGCGGAACCGGTGGTTCAGCCGGCGCAACACTCGCGGGCTTCGCGACCACCCAGCGGTCGTGGCCCCCGCCCACGACGAAGGCGAGCACCTGGTACTTCGAGCCCGGTGGCAGCCTGGGCGACTCGCCTCCCACCGCCGCTACGAGCGACCGATTCACCTACGACCCCGCCGCGTTCCCCCGGACCAGCGAGAACGCGTGGTTGCCGCTCCCCGACGGCAAGGCCACCGCGTACGTCAGCGAACCGCTCTCCGCCGACACCGTGATGCTCGGCTCGGGAAGCGTCGACCTGTGGCTGCGTTCCACCGCACCCGACGTCGACGTCGAGGTGACCGTGAGCGAGGTGCGTCCTGACGGCCAGGAGACCTACGTGCAGAGCGGTTGGCTGCGGGCAAGCCGCCGCGCGCTCGACCGGGCCGCGTCCACAGCGCTGCACCCCGTTCCGACGTTCCGTGAACGGGACGCCACTGCGCTGCCGAAGGGTAAGTTCTCGCTCGTCCGGGTCCCGCTGTTCCCGTTCGGCCATGTGTTCCGCGCTGGGTCGCGCGTGCGCATCGCGGTGCAACCGCCCGGAGGCAACCGGCCGTCGTGGGCATTCGATTCGCTCACCTATCCGGAGACGGTCACCAACGACATCGCGGTTGCCCCCGACCATGCGTCACGCGCGGTCCTCCCCGTGGTCTCGGGGATCGACGTCCCGACACCGCTCCCCGCCTGTGGCAGCCTTCGGGGCCAACCGTGCCGCGAGTACGTACCCACCGCGAACGCGAGCCAAGGACCCCCATGACCACCCATCCGGCATGACCACCCATCCGGCATGACCACCCATCCGGCATGACCACCCGATCCGACGTATACGAGCTTGCGGATGCGTACGTCGAACGGTTCGCCGCCCTCGATCCGCTCTCGGCAACCAGTGAGGGGATCACGGGCCACGACCACGAGATGACCGACTTCTCGCCCGACGGCGTCGACGAGCGCGCCGAGCACGATCGTGCCACGTTGCGCGCGCTTGTGGCCGCGACCGCGGAAACCGATGCCGACCGCGTCGCTGCCGGCGCGCTGCGCGAGCGGCTCGAGCTCGCGCTCGAAGAGCACGACGCCGGCGAGCGCCTCCGCGATCTCCGGGTCCTCGGCAGCCCGGTGCAAGAAGTTCGCATGGTCTTCGACCTGATGCCGCGCGAATCCGAGGAGCACTGGCAGACGATCGCGGAGCGCCTCGCGCTCGTCCCGCAAGGGCTGGCCGGAGTCGTTGCCGGGTTCAACGAGGGGGTGCAACAGGGCATCGTGGCCGCGCGCCGTCAGGCGGTGGCGTGCGCGCGGCAGGCCGATGTGTGGGGCGGTGTCGACGGATCGACGCGACCGTTCTTCCTCACCCTCGTCGACGACTACGACGCGCGTGGGTTCTCCGATTCGGCGTTCCGTCACCGGCTCGAAGAGCTGGCGAGTCGCGCCACTGCTGCCTACGCCGCGCTCGGTCGCTACCTCGTCGACGAGTACGCGCCGCACGCGGCCGAGCACGACCCGGTCGGGCGCGACCGCTACTCCCTCTACGCGCGGCGCTTCAACGGCATCGCGCTCGACCTCGACGAGACCTACGCGTGGGGCTGGGAGGAGCTCCACCGCATCGAGCACGCGATGCGCTCCGTCGCCGAGCGCATCGTCCCCGGGATCGACGTCGACGCGGTGATCGAGCACCTCGAGACCGACCCGAATCGCGCCATCGAGGGCGTCGACGAATTCCAGCGGTGGAACCAGAACCTGCTCGACACCACGGTCGCCGAGCTCGACGGCACCCACTTCGACATCCCCGATCCGGTGAAGCGGGTGGAGGCGATGATCGCCCCACCCGGCGGCGCCGCAGCGATGTACTACACCGGCCCGTCGGAAGACTTCAGCCGGCCCGGGCGCACGTGGTACCCCACGCTCGGCAAGACGCGCTTTCCCCTCTGGGGTGAGGTGTCGATCTGCTATCACGAGGGCGTCCCCGGTCATCATCTGCAGATCGCGCAGGTTCGGTACCTCGCCGACACGTTGAGCCGCTACCAGCGCACGCTCGCCGGCACGTCCGGCCACGCGGAGGGCTGGGCGCTGTACGCCGAGCGGCTCATGGGCGAGCTCGGTTACCTCGACGACCCCGCGTACGAGCTCGGCATGCTGCGCGCGCAGGCGATGCGCGCGGTACGCGTCGTCGTCGACATCGGCATGCACCTCGAGCTCGCGATCCCAGGGGACGAGCGCTACTGCCCGGGCGACACGTGGACTCCCGACCTCGCGCTCCCGTTCGTGATCGAGCGCAGCAAGTTCCCGCCCGACTTCATGGCGAGCGAGGTCGACCGGTACCTCGGCCTCCCCGGGCAGGCCATCAGCTACAAGATCGGCGAGCGGGTGTGGCTCCGCGCGCGTGACGACGCCCGCCGGCGCACCGGCGACACATTCGACCTCAAGGAGTTCCACCGCCGCGCGCTCGATCTCGGCCCGATGGGCCTCGCCCAGCTCGAGAGCGAGCTCGCTCGTCTGTGAGCGCGGTGGCGGTCAGTTGCCGCCCGAGGAAGCGGCCTGGAGCTCCGCGGAGAAGAACTCGAGCGCAGTCTTGGTCTTGGTGTGTTGCTCACCGCCGATGTCGACGCCGCGCTTTGCGAGAAACGCCTTCGTCTCCGCTGCGATCTGGAACGCCTCTCCTGGTTGGCACTTCGTCGACAGCTCGAGGATCCGGGAGCCGTCGGGGTACAACCACATCTCGCCCACCATCTTGCGCCCGTACTCCTTCGGGGTGAAATTCAGCTTGAGCACGAAGATCGGCCCGAGCACCGGGAGGTCGTCGAGCGCGATCCCTTCGGGCGCGTGCGCGGCGAAGAACTCACGCTGTTCCTTCGAGAACAGCTTGCGCACTGCGCGCGTCCCGAGCACCGCGTCGCGCACGTGCGCGTTGGTGAGCGCCGACTTGAGCGACGCCGAGCACACGAACCCGCCGGGCATCGCGTCGACTTCGACCACGAGATTGGGCGACTTCCGAAGGCGGCTCGGCAGCTCCGACGGCTCCACCGGCCGGAGCTTGACCGCGGAGTCGCCGTCGCGACCCTGCACGCGCCGGGCGCGTACCACCAACCCGGCCCGGTTGAGCGCCAGCTGCGGGGTGTCGAAGAAGAACACCTGCCGGATCTGCGCGTCGAGCGGATCGATTGCGAGCCCGGCAACCGTCGAGCGTTGGGCCGCGTTGGGAACGGTCAGCTTCAGCTCCACGCTGTCGGCGCCCTTCATGAGCCCGAGGACACGCTCGAGATCGCTGGCCGAGAGCGACGGGGCGACTTCGGTGGATGTCATCGCGAGGCCTCCAGTTGTCGACATCATCCCGAGCGGGTGATGCCGGCACAGCTTGCGCATGATTTGACGCCCGGGACAAACCGAGCCCGTGCTACTGGTCGGGCTCGAGCATGCTCTTCTGGTCGAGCACGTACAGCAGTCCCAGTGACGGCAGGATCACGATCGCAGCGATCACGAAGACCACGAGGATCGTCGTGAGCGTGCCATCGGGTGCCGCCGCCTGCGACACCGTGAGCGTCTCGGGGAGGATGTAGTCCCACTGCGCGACGCCCCAGCCGAGAACCACGGTGGCCACCGCGCCGATCGCCAGGATCCGCGCGCCCCGCGCGACATCGCGCAGGAGCAAGACGAGCGAACCGACACCGCACAACGCAGAGATGATTACGAACGGGAGCGCTCTCGACGTGAGACCATCGAAGACGTAGGGCGAATCGTCGCGCAAGAGGAAGATGCCGATCAGCGCGACCACGCCGGTAACGACGGCGACTGCAACCGCACGACGCCGGAAGTATTCGACCATCGCGGGGTCGCCGAAGCGCCGGGCGTCGAAGAACAGGTAGACCGCCGCGAGGTACGCGCACACCGTGACCGCGAGGACGCCACCGAGGATCGACGTTGCGTTGAGCCAACTCGACCAGAGGTCACCGGCCTTGCCGCCCGCCGGCACCCGACCGGAGGCGATCGCCCCCGCGACTGCGCCCATGCAGAACGGCACGAGCACCGACGAACCCGCGAACGCAGCACCGAAGTTCCGCCGACTCGACGTGCGCGACACCTCCTTGCGGAACGCAAAGCTCGATCCGCGCAACACGATGCCGAGAGCAGCAAGCGACAGTGGCACGAACAGCGTGAGCGTGATCGACGCGAACGCCTCCGGAAACCCGGTCCACAGCACCACGAGGCAGAAGATCAGCCAGACGTGGTTCGCCTCCCACACCGGTCCGATGGAGTGCGCGACCACCGCACGAGGGCGCTCACCACGTTCGGGGCCACCGGCGACAAGGTCCCAGAAGCCCGCGCCGAAGTCGGCTCCGCCGAAGATCGCGTAGGCGGTGACGCCGAAGAACAGCACGACCGCGACGGCGTCGTCCATCAGACCCCCACCCGCTCGGCCGCCGCGTCGGGAAGCGGCTCACGCGGCCCGTACGGCCCGCCGTGCTCGTCGGTGCCCTCGGCGCGGAAGCGCCGACTCATCGCGCGCAGGATGAGCACGAGGGTCACCGCCACTCCGAGGTACAGGCCGAGGATGACGAGGAACGTGGCCCACACGCCCGTATTCGTCGTCGCCGCCTGTTCGACCTTCATGTAGCCGGTGACGATCCACGGTTGACGGCCGACTTCGGTGACGACCCAGCCGGCTTCCATCGCGAGTACCGCCGCGACCCCCGCGCCCGACGCGAGCCAGAGGAAGAGCCGCATCTTCGGGATGTCGCGCCGGAAGAGCCATGACAGCCCGTACCAGACCGACAACAGGAACAGGAGCGTCGCGAGGCCCACCATGACGTCCCACGCAAGGTGCACGACATTCACTTCTTCGGTGGTCGGTCGCTCGTTCGCCGGGAAGCTGTCGAGTCCCTTGATCTGGGTACTGGTGCCGGTGCTCGGATCTGAAAGGAACGACGCCAGGCCCGGGATGGCGATGCCGCCGCTGACGGTTCCGTCGGAGTTCAAGTGCCCGAACAGCGTCTCCGGTACGTCGGTCGCCGTCTTGGGGACGAGCTCGATCGCGGCGAACTTCGTGGGCTCGTTGTTGTAGACCCAGCGCGCGACCTGGTCGCCCACGAACATCTGGACCGGCGCGGCGATGGCAGCCACCGTGAACGGGATGATGAACCCGAGCCGGTGATACCGGTCGCGTCTCCCCCGCAACATTCCCATGGCGTACACGGAAGCGATCATGAAGCCGCCGACGAGGTACGCCGCGACGAGCATGTGCGCGGTCTCGTACGGGAACGCGTTGTTGAAGATCACGTCGACCGGGTTCACGTCGACGACCTTGCCCGCCGAGTTCAGCGTGAACCCGGCGGGTTCGTTCATCCACGCGTTGGCCGCGACCACCGACGCGGTACCGCCGATGCCGGCGATCACGATGGGCACGCCCGTCCAGAAATGCGGCCATGGCTTCAGGCGCCTCCAGCCGTAGATGTAGATCGCGAGGAAGATCGCCTCGGTGAAGAAGAACAAGCCTTCGATCATGAAGGGGATGCCGAACGCGTCGCCGAAGCGACCCATGAAGTTGGGCCACAACAGCCCGAACTCGAACGTGAGCACGGTCCCGGTGACGGCGCCGACGGCGAACGTGACCGCCATGTACTTCGACCATCGTTGCGCGAGGAGCAACGCGTCGGCATCGCCCTTCTTGATCGCGCGGTAGTTCGCGACGAGCACCATGAAGGCCCACGACACGCCCAGCGGCACCAGGATGATGTGCGTGCCGAGCGTGAAGGCCATCTGGGTGCGAGCCCACGGCACCGGATCGACCGCGAGCACCAACGACTGGATGTTCAGCACGCAGAGCCTCCCCCAGCCCTAGGTCCCGGAGAGAATCTCACGGATGAAAGCCGGGGCCCAATCACCTGAAGGGGATGAGGACGCGAGCACGCCGGAGGATCTAGATTCCCGGCCTGCGGCGTACCCGACTCTGAGCGGGACAAGGCCGCGCGACGAGGAGGAATTTCATGGTGGTGGCGTCCGACTTCGGCACCGGTGAGGTGTTCCTGTCGATGCTCTGGTTCTTCATGTTCTTCATCTGGATCTGGTTGCTGATCATGGTGTTCGGCGACCTCTTCCGGAGTCACGACCTGTCCGGCTGGGCCAAGGCGGCGTGGGTGATCGGCATCATCATCGTCCCGTACTTCGGCGTGTTCATCTACCTGATCGCGCGGGGCGGCAAGATGCACGAGCACGCGGTGCAGGCGGCGCAAGCACAGGACGCGGCGTTCAAGCAGTACGTGCAGCAGGCCGCGGGCGGCGGCGGCAGCGTCGCCGACGAGCTGGCGCGGCTCGCCGACCTCAAGGCGAAGGGCACGATCACCGACGCCGAGTTCGAGCAGCTCAAGGCGAAGGCCCTCGCCTCGGCCTGACCGACTCAATCGTCGAGCCAACTCGTCATCGAGCAGGCCGGGTTCCTGCGCGGCGGCCAGCTTCCCTTCAGTCGTCCTGCGGGACAAGACCGATGCCCCGCAGCTCGCGTTGCGACTTGCCCGCGAGCTTGCGGCCGAGCAGCGGCCATCAACAGGATCCCCGCCACCGTGTAGTTGCGGTAGTGGTCGGGACGGCGCGCGAGCAACGCACCGTTGAGTGCATTCGTCGATGCAGCGATCAAGTCGACGGTGGTGAAGTTGCCGCTGAAGCTCCAGTCTCCGAACGACGTGGCGAACAGCGGAACGTGAGTTCCCAACAAGTGCACGATGAGCACCTCCGTGGTTGCGACTCGAGTGCCGGCGACGGCCGACATCATCACTCAGGCGGGATGCACCTGATCGTCTCATGTCGTAAGTTTCCCGCCGATGACCGAGGGACAGGGGCCGGGCGTGGGCGTGGCGCGTGCCGCCGAAGCGTCGACCGCTCCCGACCGGTCCGGCCTCGTCCTGATCTCGCTCATCCTCGTGGCGGCGGTCGCGAACCTGAACCTGGCCGTTGCCAACGTCGCGCTGCCCGACATCGGGAAGGCGTTCGACTCCTCCCAGACCACGCTCGACCTCATCGCGGTCGGTTACTCACTCGGCCTCGCGGCCTCGGTCCTCTACCTCGGCGCGGTGGGCGACCGATACGGGCGCAAGGCGATGCTCGTCCTCGGAACCCTGCTCTCGGTTCCGGCTTGTCTCCTCGCCGCGTACGCGCCCTCCGACGAAGTGCTCGTCGTCGCCCGTCTGCTCGGCGGGGTCGCGGCGGGAATGGCGTACCCGACCACGCTCGCGCTGATCACCGCCCTGTGGGCCGGGCAAGCGCGCACGCGGTCGATCGCACTGTGGTCCGCGCTCGGCGGCGCGATCTCGGCGCTCGGCCCGCTCTCGGCCGGTTGGCTGCTCGGGCACTTCTGGTGGGGCTCGGTGTTCCTGCTCACGTTGCCGCTCGCGGTCGTGGCGCTCGTGATGGCGGTCCTGTTCGTTCCGAGCCACGTGAACGAGGCCACGGACCCGGTCGACAACCTCGGCGGCATCCTGTCGATCGTGTTGGTGGCGGCGATCGTGCTCGCCATCAACTTCGCTCCCGTTCCCGACGAGGGAACCGTGGCGCTCGGCCTCGCAGGAATCGCGGTTGCGGCGCTGATCGCGTTCTACATCCGCCAGCGGCGTGCGAAGTACCCGCTCTACGACCTCGACGTCGCGCGGCGGCGCACGTTCTGGGTCGCGGCCTGCGCCGGGCTCATCGTGTTCGGTTCGCTGATGGGCGCGATGTTCGTCGGCCAGCAGTTCCTGCAGAACGTGCTCGCCTATTCGCCGCTCGACGCCGGCGCCGCGATCCTGCCGGCGGCGGTGATGATGGTGTTGATCGCGCCGCGTTCGGCGAAGCTGGTGGAGTCGCGGGGCTCGCGGTTCACCTTGCTCATTGGCTACTTCTTCTGCCTGCTCGGCTTCCTCACGATGTTGCTCTTGTGGCAAGAGGGCAGCGCGTACTGGGAGATCGGGTTGGGCTACGCGTTCATCGGCATCGGCGTCGGGTTCGCGGGCACTCCTGCGTCGCACTCGCTCACCGGATCGGTACCTGTCGAACGCGCGGGCATGGCCTCGGGCACCGCCGACCTCCAACGCGACCTCGGCGGCGCGATCATGCAGTCGATTCTCGGCGCGCTGCTCGCCGCGGGCTTCGCCACCGCGATGGTCAACGCGATCGACGCCGCCGACAAGCCACCACTCACTTCCAGCCAGGAGAACCAGCTCACCAACCAGCTCACGAAGTCGTTCTCGAGCGCGGCCAACGCCGCCGAGCAGTATCCGCAGTACGCCAAGCAGATCACCGCCGCCGCGAAGTCGTCGTTCGTCGACGGCGCCGACTTGGCGTACACCGCGGGCATCATCGCCATCCTGCTCGGCGCCGTCCTCGTGTTCTTCTTGTTCCCCAAGAAGGACGGAGAGGAGGAGCTGCTCGCCGAGTACCACGAGGAAGACACCGCGGCCCACGCCGCCGAGGTGGGCGCCTCTCCCCCGGCGCAGGCCGGCTCGGCCGCGGACACGACGGCCGCGCCGCCCTAACAAGCGAGATGATCGATCCCAAGGGGTCAGTGGTTTGTAGGCAATGAGGGATGCGCCAGCACGCGGCGGTGAGCGCGAGGAGACGTTGCAGGAGGCCAGTGGTCACGCCGACTGCGCGTGGTCTCCGTGTCGTTCAAGGGTCGGGTAGGCCCGTGAGCCTGGCGGGTGACATTCACTGTGCCGTGACTTGCGCCTAGCGGTCGTTATCGCACAGTGAATCTCGAACCCTTGGAATCGCTCGTCGAGTCCTGTCCATAGTTCCGGGAGCCGGTTCGGTCGGCTCCGATGAAGAACTGATGCGCGTCGCCACGACAATCCAGTAGGCGACGGCAAATCGACCGAGGGAGAGTCATGGAATCAGCCAAGGAGCTCCTCACCGCCGGGGCTCTGGTGTGGACCGACCTGATCATCGTGTTCGGGTTCCTCTACTGGGAGCTCGACGGCGGCGGACCCGGCGAGCGTGCACACGAGAGCTCGCGCCTTCCTGATCTGGCGTTTCCCCAGCAACTCAACCCCGCGATCGCGCCACCCGGATGGCGGCCGGTCTTCGTCGACTATCTCTACCTGGGCCTCACCAACGCGCTGGCCTTCAGCCCCACCGACGCGATGCCGCTCGCCCACTGGGCCAAGCTCGCGATGGGCCTCGAGTCGGTCACGTCGCTCGTCATCCTCGGCCTGGTGATCGTGCGGGCCGTCAATGTGCTCGGATAGTGGCCGCCGGCATCGAGCAACACACGTTTCGCGGCGAGCCCGCGATCACCCTCCGAGCCGGCGACCTCGCGGCAACGTTCGTGCCCGATGTCGGGATGACCGGCGTGTCGCTCCGGTACCGCGGGCGCGAACACCTCGCGCTTCCCGGCGGTCTCGACGCGCTGCGGGCCGGACACACAGCAGGGCTGCCGTTACTCGCGCCGTGGGCGAACCGGCTCGCCTCGCGTCGATACCGCGCGGCCGGCGTCGCCGTAAACCTCAGCGGTCTGCGGCTCGGCACCGACAACAACGGTCTCCCCATCCACGGCTTGCTCGTCGGCAAGGCGGGCTGGCGCGTCGATGGGCAGGCGGTACGCGGCGCCACCGCGCAACTACGCGCGTCGATCGACGTCGACGCGCGCGCGTTTCCGTTCCCTCACCGCATCGAACTGTCGATCGCCGCGCGCGACGGGTTACTCAGGGTGGACACAACATTGATTCCTACCGGGCGGCGCCGCGTGCCCGTGGCGTTTGGGTGGCACCCGTACTTGAAACTGCCCGGTACGGCTCGGGGTCGCTGGCGGTTGCGTCTCCCGAGGCGTGAACGTCTGTTGCTCGACGAGCGCGGGATACCCACGGTCGCAACGGAGGCCGCGCAGCGCGAAGCCGCTCCGATTGCGACACGAACGTACGACGACCTCTACGCGCTCGGGCGCGGCCACGATCTCGCCTTCGAGGGTGACGACGGCGCGGCGATCGAGCTGCGCTGCGGGATCGGCTACCCCTACGCACAGGTATGGGTACCGAAGGGTCGACCCTTCGGCGCGCTCGAGCCGATGACCGCGCCGACGAACTCGCTCGAGCACAACGACACGCCCCTCATTGCGCCGGGCGACGCGTTCACGGCGCGCTTCGAACTCGCGATTACAGCCCCGGGCTCGAATGCATGATGCCGCCGTCGGCAAACACCGTGGTGGCCGTCATATAGCTCGCACCGTCGCCGGCAAGGAACACGACGACACTCGCGATCTCCTCGGGCTTCGCCATGCGCGCGAGCGGGATGGCGGTTTCGAGGGTCTTCATCTTCGCCGGGTCCTGCATGGTGGAGAGATTGATCGGCGTCTCCACCGCGCCCGGCCCGACGCCGACGACGGTCACCCCGTGAGGACCGAGCTCAACGCCCGCGGTACGGGTGAGCATTCGCATCCCACCCTTCGACAGGCAGTACGCGGTATTGCCGGGCATCGGCCAGTCTTCGTGGACCGACGTGATGTTGATGATCCGGCCGCCGTCGCCCTGGGCGATCATCTGCTTCGCGGCGAGCTGGGTGCCGAAGAACGCGCTCTTCAAGTTGATCTCCATGACCTTCTCGTACTGCTCCTCGGTGGTGTCGAGGACCGACGTGCGCGTCTCGACACCGGCGTTGTTCACCATGATGTCGAGCCGGCCCATCCTGCTCACTGCACCATCGACGAGCTTCTGCAGGTCGGCGACCTTGCTCACGTCGGCCTCCACACCGAGCGCCCTGTCGCCGAGCGCCGCGATCTGGCGTTCTACGTCGATGGTCGACTTCGGGTCGGCGACGTAGTCGATGACGATGTTGGCGCCATCAGCAGCGAGCGCGAGCGCGATCGCCTTGCCGATGCCGCTGTTCCCCCCGGTCACGATCGCGACTTTGCCTTCGAGGCTCATGGTGTCTGGCTCCTTGGTGGTACAGCATTCAATACGGATACGTTGGAAGCATCGCCCAGCGAGCGCACGCGTTGGGGGCAAGGAGTCAGATGACCACGTTTCCGCCGATCGCCGAGTACGCATTCCTGTCCGACTGTGAGGTGAGCGCGCTCGTGGCGCCCGACGGCTCGGTCGAGTGGTTGTGCCTCCCCCGTCCCGACTCGCCGAGCCTCTTCGGTTCTCTGCTCGACCGCTCCGCAGGGTTCTTTCGCTTCGGTCCGGCAAACGCGGCCGTTCCCGACCAACGCCGCTATCGCCCCGGCACGATGGTGCTCGAGACGACGTGGCACACCCCCACGGGCTGGATGACGGTGGAAGATCTCCTGGTGGTCGGGCCGTCGGAGAGCGACGAACGCCGGGATCGCTACCGCCGCGTGCCGGGCGACTCGTCGGCCCAGGGAATACTGCTCCGCACCGCAACCTGTTACAGCGGACGCGTCGAGGTCCAGATCGACTGCCTCCCACTCTTCGAGTACGGGACGACGCCCGGCACGTGGAGCTACGAGGGCAGCGGCTACGACCGTCTCCTGCTCGAGGGCGGCGGTCTGTCGATGTCGATGGAGAGCAGCCTCCGGCTCGGGACCGTGGGTGCGCGTGCGTACGGACGAACGATGTTGCACGAAGGTGAGTCGGCGTTCGTCGCGCTCTCGTGGGGCGGGACCCCACCCACCACGCTGGACGAGGCGCTCAGCCAGTCGCACCAGACCCAGCGCTTCTGGCGCGACTGGCTGAGCGTGGCCACCTTCCCGGACCATCGGTGGCGCCCGTACATCGAGCGCAGCGCGCTTGCGCTCAAGAGCCTGAGCTACGCGCCCACCGGAGCGATCATGGCCGCGGGCACAACGTCACTACCGGAGTCACCCGGCGGCGAACGAAACTGGGACTACCGCTACACCTGGATCCGCGACACCGCGTTCATGTTGCGCGCGCTCCACGGTCTCGGCTTCGACTGGGAAGCCTTCGAGTACTTCGCCTTCATCCTCGACGCGTTGCGCGGTGACGGCACCAGCAGTAGCGCCGACGGTTTCAACTTGCAGATCATGTACGGGATCGGCGGCGAAACCGATCTCACCGAACACACCCTCGACCATCTCTCCGGATATCTCGAATCACGCCCGGTCCGCACGGGCAACGGTGCCTACAACCAACGCCAGCACGACGTGTGGGGAATGCTCCTCGACGCGGTGGCGGCGCACATTCACCACGGCGGTCAGATCGCGCCGTTGGTATGGGAGGGGATTGCCGGCCTCGTCGACACCGCGATCGCCCGCGCCCACGAGCCCGACCAGGGCATCTGGGAGATGCGCGGCAAGCCGCAGCACTTCGTCGCGTCGAAGGTGATGTGTTGGGTAGCGGCGCAGCGCGGCGTGCAACTCGCCGAGTCGCGCGACGACAACGAGCGCGCCGAGGTGTGGCAGAAGGCAGCCGACAAGATCCACGCCGAGGTCTGCAAGAAGGGATTGGACAGTCGCGGCGTCTTCACGCAGTACTACGGCACCGACGCGCTCGACGCGTCGCTGCTCTTGATCCCGATCATGGGGTTCCTCCCACCCGACGACGAACGTGTGCGCGCAACGGTCCTCGCCATCGCCGACGAGCTCACCAAAGACGGCCTCGTGCTGCGCTACAAGGTGGACACGACCGACGACGGGCTCTCCGGCGAAGAAGGCACGTTCACGATCTGCTCCTTCTGGCTGGTGTCGGCGCTGGCGATCGTCGGCGAGACCGAACGCGCGAGAGCGTTGTTCGAGAAACTGCTCTCGTTTGCCGGTCCGCTGCTCCTCTACGCGGAAGAGATCGACACCTCGACGGGCCAGCACCTCGGCAACTATCCCCAGGCGTTCACGCACCTCGCGCTGATCGACGCCGCGAATCGTCTTATCGCCGCGGAGCCCGCCGAGGCATGACCATCACCTCTCGGCGCCAGGCGGGGACGACTCCTCGCTTGCCGGTGCCAGCGTCTGATCGCGCGCACCCCGAGTGCGGGTCATACCGGCGACGATGGTTGCGACGACGGTGACGAGGTACACCTGGCCGAGCAGCGCCTCCAGCGACGCGAGCGCGCGGCCGAGCCCGCCGGCCGCGGTGAAGTCGCCGTAGCCAACGGTCGTGAGGGTCACGAAGCTGAAGTAGAGATAGTCGGCGGTGCTCGCATCGTTCGTCTGCACGAAGAACTGCTCGGAGCCCAGGAGGCCAATGGCGGAATACACGAACGCGTACAGCATCCCGACGAGCACATAGATGCAGATGGCGCCCAGCACGGTATGCGTGTCGACAACCGGGCGGAGCCACAGCGCGCGCGCGATCGCGATCGGGGCCACGCCCACCATGAGCAACGCCACCACATCGAACGCGCCCGTCGATTCCGACGACGTCGTGATCGCCAGTGACCCGAGCGACGACACGAACGCGATGCCCACGACGAGTGCTGCAACGCGGACCAGCCGGCGGCTCACCTGTGACGCCCGGAGCGCCGCGAGCAGCGTGAGCCCCTGGAGCGCGACCGTGACCACACGTACCCACGCGCCGGTCGGAGCGCTCGCCATGAACACGAACGTGGTCAGCAAGAGGGCGAGCACTACCCCGAAGCGGTACCCGGGCAGGTTCCCTTCGATCCACCGCTCGATCGCGCGCGGTTGCGTCGTCTCATCGTTGTCGGTCATCACGTCTCCGCTCCCTCGCCGAACCTGCACAAGTTAGAGTCCTGCCGGCAGGCATCGGCCCAAGGACCAGATGGGGCAGCCGTAGTGGCTTGGATCCGCAACACCACTGAGCGCCCCGAGCGGCGCCCGACCGACATCGGGTGGCTCGTCATCGCGGCGATCGGTGTGGCGGTGGTCGGCGTGTGGGCCCAGAGCCAGTCGACGATCGACGCCAACTTCTTCGTGCCGCTCAACTCGCTCAGCAGCCTCGACGGCCTCGTCAAAGCCTTCTACGCACTCGGTTCGATCTGGGCGCTCGGGGCCATCGCGCTCGTGCTCCTCGTGTTCCGCCAGATCAATGTCGCGTGGCGCGTCGCGCTGGCGGGCGCCGTCGCCTGGGGAATCTCCGAGCTCCTCCACGAGATCCTTCCCGCGCACTCGATCGCGCACACGCAGGTCAACGTGCGCGTCGGCGATGGCCCCATGTACCCCACGACGAACGTCGCGGTGATCACCGCGCTCGCAGTGGTCTTCGCGCCATATGCGGTCCGGCCGTTGCGCCGAATGTTCTTCGTCCTCATCCTGTTCGTCGCACTCGCCGCGATGTACGTCGGTGCGGGTTATCCCTCCGACACGTTCGGCGGACTGCTGCTCGGGATCACCGCCGGGGCCGCGGTCCTGGTGGCATTCGGATCTCCGGCCGGTCGCCCCACAATCGACGAAGTACGCGCCGCGCTGACCGATCTCGGGTACGACGTCGCCGACATGCAGCCCGCGAAGAACTTCGTCGCGCGCGCGTCGGCGATGGACGTGGTGCTCACCTCCGGCGAGATGCTACGCGTCGACGCCTTCGGCCGCGACCAGCGCGACGCGCAATTCATCGCCAAAGCCTGGCACCGCGCGATGTACCACGAGCCCGGCCTACCCGTGTTCGGCAGCCGGCTCCAGCAGGTCGAACACGTCGCCTACACGCTGATGCTCGCCGATCGGGCCGGTGTGCACGCGGCACGGGTCGAGAAGACGGGTGTTGGTGGGGCCGGCGCGGCCATGCTCGTGACCACTCCGCCCGCGGGGACATCCCTCGGAGAGATCGCGCCCGACGCGATCACCGACGAGACGCTCGCCGCGGTCTGGGCCGAGATCGAGCAGCTCCACGCGGCCGGGATCAGCCACGGCAACCTCGACGCGTCGCACATCCTCGTCGACGGCAATGGGGTCGACGGCAATGCGAACGTCGCCCTCGACGACTTCACCTCCTCCGACGCCACTGGCCAGGAGTACTGGCTCAACCGCGACGTCGCCGCTGTCCTCGTCGACACCACGCAGCTCGTGGGCAACGACCGGGCGATCGCCGCCGCGGTCAAGGCTCTCGGCAAGGACCGGGTGGGCGAGGTGACTCCCTTCGTGCAACCGGCCGCGCTGCCCGCGGGGACCGCGGAGGGGACCAAGCACCTCGGCAAGGTCCTCAAGGAACTGCGGGCCGACCTCGTGACCGCGACCGGCGTCGAGGATGCGCCGCCGCTGAAGATCAAGCGGCTCACCTTGGTGAACGTCGGGATGCTCGCTGGGATCCTGCTCGCGCTGGTGATCGCCTTCAACAGCATGGAGGGCATCGACTGGGCCTCGGTGAAGGGCGAGTTCGAGAACGCGACCTGGGGATGGGTCGTGCTCGCCGCCGCGATGTACCCGCTCATCCCGATGGCATGGGCCACCGCGCTGATGGGGTGCGTGGTCATCGACCTTCCGTTCGTCCCCACGATACTCACCCAACTCGCGTGCAGCTTCTTGAATCTGATCACGCCGAACGGCATCGGCGGCACCGCGCTCCAACTCGACTACCTCACCAAGGAGGGCGTTCCCCTCGCCTCCGGCGGGAGCGCGATGGTGCTGAGCACCGGGGTCGCTGGCGCGATCCAGATGGGTCTCTTTCTACTGGCCGCGGCGATCACCGCGACCGCGGTCGACACGAGCAGCAGCTCCTCGGACAACGCCAGTCTCTGGGCAATCGCGCTGGTCGCCGCCGGGATCGGAATCATCCTCTTCATCCCGAAGATCCGCGGCAAGGTAGTGCCCGCGGTCACGCGCGCGGCAAGCGACATCTGGACCGTGATTCGCAACCCGAAGAAGGCCATGCAGCTCGTCGGTGGCGACCTCGCCGGCAACCTGATCTATCCCGCGATCCTCGGCATCTGCCTCCTCGCGTTCCATCAACGACTCGACTACGCCGAGTTGGTCGTGGTTCAGGTGGGCGCCGGGATGCTCGGCAACGTGGCGCCGGTGCCCGGAGGGATCGGCGTGCAGGAAGCCGCGCTCACCGCCGGGCTCACCAGCTTCGGGGTCCCGGCGGCGCCGGCGCTCGCCTCCGTGCTCGTGTTCCGGGCGGTCACGTTCGCGATCCCGCCGTTCTTCGGCTTCTTCACGCTGCGCTGGCTCCGCGCGAAGGGCTACGCGTGACCGTACGAACGTGGGTCATCTCCGCTCTTGGAGAGCAGACCTGGCTTACAGCCGGCCCGCTTCGGCGGCCGCGGCTTCGGCTGCGGCGAGCTGTTCGGCGACGATCTCGAGCCCGCCGTCCCAGAACGCAGGGTCGGCGAGATCGAGGCCCACGATCGCACCGAGCTCCTCGGGCGAGCGCGATCCTCCGGCCGCGAGCATCTCGAGATACCTCGGCACGAAGTCGGCGCCCTGCTGCTCGTACGCGCGGTACACCGACAGCGCGAGGAGCTGACCGTACGAGTACGCGTACACGTAGCCGGGCGTGCCCATGAAATGCGGGATGTACGACCACCAGGTTCGGTAACCCTGGGTGATCTCCACGGAATCGCCGAGCATCGCATGCTGGGTGTCGGCCCACGCCTCGTTGAACGCCTCGATCGACAGCTCACCCTCGTCGCGCCGCTGGTTGTGCACTCGGTCTTCGAAACGGTTCATCGCGACCTGGCGGAACACGGTGGCGATCTGCCCCTCGAGACTCTCGGCCAGCAGCGCGAGCCGCGCCTCGGGGTCGGCGGTCTCGTCGAGGAGCCGCCCGAACGTGACTGTCTCGCCGAACACCGACGCAGTCTCGGCGAGCGTGAGCGGCGTTGTCTGGTGGAAGATCCCCTGGTCGCGGGCCAGGTACGCGTGCAGCCCGTGCCCCATCTCGTGGGCGAGCGTGAGCACGTCGCGGCGGCGCGATGTCCAGTTGAGCAGCAGGTACGGGTGCCGGCTCGGGACGGTGTACGCGCAGAACGCGCCCGGCCGCTTCCCCGGGCGGACCGGCGCGTCGATCCACGACTCGTCGAAGAACCGATTGGCGATGGCGGCGAGATCGGGCGAGAACGACGCATACGCGTCGAGCACGAGCTCGCGGGCTTCGTTCCAACCGAACTCCTGGTCGACCGACGCCACCGATGCCATGCGGTCGTAATCGGCGATCTTGTCGAGGCCGAGCAGCTTCGCTTTCAACGAGTACCACCGTTGCGGGATGTCGGAACGCTCCTGCACGGCAGTGACGAGCGCGTCGACCGACTCGTCGCTCGCTTCGTTGCTCAGGTTCCGGCTCGCGATCCAGCTCTTGTAGTGGCGGAGCCGGTCGTCGACCGACTTGTCGACGAGGAGCGTGTTGAACACGAACCCGCGGGTGCGCAATCCCGGCTCGAGGGCGACGGTCACCGCCTCCGCCGCCGCGCGTCGCACGTCGCGGTCGGGTGACATCAGGCGCGACAATCCCTCTTCGAGGCTCACCGAGTTGCCGTCGAGATCGACGGTGATCACGGCGGTGAGCTCGGAGAAGAGTCGCACCCACGCGCTGTTCGCAGTCAGCGATTTGTCGGAGAGGATCACCTCCTCCGGCTCGCTCAACAGGTGCGGACGGTACCGGCGGGCGGACTCGAGGTGATGACGGCAGAACGCGAGCTGGTCGTCGGCGAGCAGCGACTCGGCGCGGTCGTCGTCGACGGCCGCCCACTCGAGCTCGACGAAGATGAGCTCGTTGTTGATCGCGGTGGACTTCTCCTCGGCGCGCGCGATGAGCGCGCCGTTCGCCGGATCCTGCGTGTCGACGGAGAAGCGCAGGCCCGCGTACGAGTCGGCGCGCCCGACGAGATCGCCGATCGTTGCGAGCTCCTGCATGAGGTCGGCAAGACCGGCGGCGTCGAGCTCACCGACCCGGCCGCGATACTTCGCCAGCTCGCGCGCCCGGGTCTCGGCTTCGTCGAGCAGGGTGTCGACGCCCGACTCGGCCGCGCCGTCGACGAGCGGCTCGATGTCCCACGCGACGTCGGCCGCGGTCCGGTCAGCTTCGGTAGTCGTCATGCTGGGGGAGGCTAGTCAGCCGCGTGACGGAGAGAGACCGAGTGCTTCGGGCAGTGGCTCGGCGTGCACGACCACCAACTCCCGAGTCGCGCGCGTGAGCACGACGTAGAGCAACCGGAGACCGGCGGCGTCGGGTGTGACCAAGCGCGCGGGCTCGACCACCACGACATGATCGAACTCGAGACCCTTGGCGTCGAGTGGTGACAACACCGCGATCGGTGCGTCGATCGCCTCGTCCGAATCTGCGACTGCGCCAAGGTCGCGCAGCGCATCGGCCAGTGCCCAGTGCAGTTCGCTCGGTGCGATCACTGCGACCGTGCCGCCACCGGCCAGTCCGGCGCGCGCTGCGGCGGCCGCCGCGTCGACGAGGCCAACGGCTGGAACCGTCCCCACCACGGGGACCGCGCCGGTGCTGCGGACGGGTCGCGCCGCCTCGACACCGGGCGCCGCGGCCGGGAGGAGCCGGTTGGCAACCTCCATGATCTCTGCGGGCGTGCGGTAGTTCACCGTGAGCGTGACCCGTCGCGGCGGCACCCGGACGTGGACGTTCGCGAGCACGTCGTCCCAGTTCGAGAGTGCCCCCGCCCGGCTCGCCTGCCCGAAGTCGCCGACCAACGTCATCGAGCCGGACGGACACCGACGGGCGAGCATGCGCCACTGCATCGCGGTGAGATCCTGCGCCTCGTCGACGAGCACGTGACCATACGTGCGCGGCTCGCCGTCGTCGTCGTCGTCGGCCGCCCCAGTGTCGTAGCCGTACCGTTCGAGCACCTGCTCGGCGCTCACCGACCCGCCGACCCCGAGCTCGTTGACAGTGCGACGCGCTAACTCCATCGCGTCGTCGCGCCGCGCGCGTCGCCGACGACGCGGACGCGCCGCGCTGGGCGGCCCGAGGATCGAGTCGGCCTCGTCGATCAGCGCCAGGTCGGCGTCGGTCCACTCGACGTCGCGGACGGGCACGCGCTCGCGGAACAACAGGCGCTGTTCGTCCGCGCTGAGCACGCCGTTAGACGCGGACCGGATCAGCGCTTCGAAGCCGAGCAGGTCGTTCACCAACTCGGCGCCACTCAGGACCGGCCACATGCGCTCGAGTGCCGCGCGGAGCTCCGGGGCTCGGCGCAGCCGGTCGGTGAGGTCTTGGTCCCAGTCCTCCGGAGGCGGTTCGCCGCGCGCGAGCAGAGCCGCGACGGTCGCATCGTCGACCGTGAGGCGGTCGCGGTACGCGGCCACGAGCGCTCGCCGATACTCGCGCCGGAAATGATCGACGACCAGCCCGGCGATGTAGGGGCGACGCCCGTTGTGCGTGCCGCGCCGGGCGCGCGTGCGCTGGACCATCCGGGTGGAGTCGCGCCTGCCCAACCGGAGCCGGTAGCCGTCGATCGCGACGACGACCTCGCGCGGCATCGGTCGCTCGCGATCGGTAATGGCCGTGGCGATCACGCGCGCCATTCGCCGATCGCCCTTGATCGCGGCCACTGCGGGGGGCGCCGTCGCGCGAGCGCGCAGACTCACCTTCAACGACGCGGGGGTAGCGAGCACGACTTCGTCCTCGCCGAGCGATGGGAGCACCTCGTCGATGTAGCGAAGGAAGATCGAACTGGGCCCCACGAGCAGCACGCCCTGCGATCCGAGCCGCTTCCGGTAGGAGTAGAGGAGGTACGCGGCACGGTGGAGCGCAACCGCGGTCTTCCCCGTTCCCGGACCGCCCGCGACGACCAGGATGCCGGTGAGCGGCGCGCGGATCGCTTCGTCCTGCTCGGCCTGGATCGTGGCGACGATGTCGCGCATGCGCCCGGTGCGCTCGAGGTCGAGCGCAGCGAGCAGCGCGCCCTCCCCCACCACGGTGAGACCCGACGTCTGCGCCGTGTCGGCGTCGAACACCTCGTCGTCGAGACCGATCAGCCGCCGACCATGCGTCTGGAAGTGGCGACGGCGGGCGACGCCCATCGGCTCGACCGCGGTCGCGCGGTAGAACGGCTCGGCGACGGGAGCGCGCCAGTCGACGACAAGTGGCTGAAGGTCGTCGTCGGTCACGGAGATGCGGCCGATGTAGAACGGACCCGCAGACCCGGGGTCACCGTTTCCGCGCACGTCGGAAGGCGCCAGATCGAGGCGGCCGAAGCACAGCGGCGTGTCGCCGATGTCGAGCGCGGCAAGACGCCGGCGGGTATTGGCCTGGGCGGCTTCCCGCTCGAGGCGGGCCTGCAGCGTGCCCCCCTCCTGGACCGAGTACCCCTCCGCGACGCGCTGCGCAGCCCGCCGCATGGCATCGAGCCGTGCGTAGGCGGCGTCGAGGTGCCGCTGTTCCGCCTCGAGTTCGGGCTGGGTCAAAGGGCGCGCTCCGGCATCGGGGAACGGGACAGTTTATTGCCCCCGGAGGGCCATGTGGCGCGAGTTCAGATCTGCTGGGGCCTCGTGACGGTCACGCCCTCGAGCAGCAGCACGCGATTGCCCAGCCACCACCCTGCCCCGTTTGCCTGCGACTCCAGCCAGCGACCGCCGAGGTTCGCAAGGAGCGTGTCCATCCCGTCGAGGTGCTGCTCGAGCGTGCGGACGATGCCGCCGTGCGTGACGACCAGCACCGACTGACCGTCGTGGACGGCGCGGATGCCCGCGATCGCCGCGAGCGCGCGGGCAAGGAGCGCGTCGTTACCCTCGAAGCCAGGCGGGCGCCGTCCTGACGTGAGGTAGCCGGGCCACTGCTCTTCGATCTCCGCCCTGGTGCGCCCTTGCCACTCGCCGGCATCGCGCTCGCGCAGCCGCGGCTCGATGCGCACCTCGAGACCGAGGTGCTCCGCCATGATCTCGGCGGTTTGGCGCGCCCGCCCGAGGTCGGATGACCAGAGCGCGTCGACGCCGTTGACATGCTTGGCGGCGTCGAGCGCTTGTTGCTCACCGAGCAGCGAGAGCGGCGGGTCGGCCTGCCCTTGCCAGCGTCCGTCGGCATTCCACGTCGACTCGCCGTGACGTACGAGGAGCAGGCGGATCCCGGGTCCGCGCCCGAACGGCGAGCTCCCGGCTCCGTGCCCGAACGGCGGAGTCATTGCGAGCTGACGCGCAGGTAACCCTCGGCGAGGTGGCCGCCCGGAAGCCCGGCCCGCTCGGCCAGCATCGCACCCCACCCGCGCACGAGTTGCTCGATGCGGTCGGGGTCGGGCATCTGGCTCACGTGGCTGCGCAGCGCCTCGATCTTGCGGTCGGCGGTGTCGGTGATGTCGACGAAGGTGTCGGGTTCCGCCGCGGTCATCACGTAGATCTCCTCGGCCACCCAGGGCTCGTAGCCCTCGTCGAGGAGTTCCGGATGCGCGAACGGGTTCCGCGCGTCGGGGTACACCGCCGAGAGCGACGCGTCGCCGCACGCGAGATGGTCGGGATGGCTCGCGTAGATGCGCTGGTAGTTCCGCTCGGGCGACTGGCACAGCACGCGCTGCGGGCGCACGCGCCGGATCACCCGCGTGATGTCGCGCCGGAGCTCGATCGACGTCAACAACCGGCCGTCGGGATAGCCGAGGAATGTGAGGTCGGTGACGCCGACCACCTTCGCCGCGGCCGTCTGCTCCACGCGCCGCAGATCCGCGAGCTCGGACGGCCCGATGCCGCTGTGGCGTCCACCGGCCTCGCCGTCGGTGGCGATGCAGTACGCGACCTCGATCCCGGCGTCGGTCCAGCGGGCGACACTTCCAGCGGCGCCGAAGTCGACGTCGTCGGGGTGCGCGGTGACCACGAGGATGCGTTCGATGTCGTCGTCGTGCATGTTCGTGTGACGCTAGCTCAGTGCGATCCGTGCGCGATGCTGAAGGTGATGCTGCCGGTGACGACGAGCACGATCCGCCTGTTCCTCCACGTACTCGCGGCCACGGTGTGGGTCGGCGGCCAGCTCACTCTTGCCGGGCTCGTACCAGGACTCCGCGACCTGGCACCGGACGCGCCCCGTTCGGTCGCCCGGCGCTTCAACCTGATCGCGTGGCCCGCGTTCGCGGTGCTCGTCGCCACCGGGATCTGGAACATCGTTGCGATCGACCCGAACTGGAGCTCGAGCTACGGGACCACGCTGATCGTGAAGATCGTGGTGGTCGCGGGGTCCGGGATCACCGCGTTCGTGCACACGCGCTCGCGATCGCGTCGCGGGCTCGCTGTCTTCGGCGCGCTGAGCGGGATCACCGCGCTCGCCGCGTTGTTCCTCGGGATCATGCTCGGCTGATCGCGGTGACGGGTATCAGTTACTGGTTGGGTCGACCGGGAAGTTTGCGGCGATCGCGAGGTCACCCCCCTGGCGCCGCAGCACGCGACGCCACAAGGAGTCGGGCTCGGAGGTGAGGAGGTCGTCGACCTCCGCGTCGACGACGTACCAGCCATGCTGCGTGAGCTCGGTGTCGAGCTGCCTCGCCCCCCAGGCGGCGTAGCCCGCGAAGACCCGGACCACTTCGATATCGGGGCGCACTTCCGCAGGTGATCGTCCGAGATCCACCGTGCCGACCGACCCGAGCAGGGGATACCAGCCGTCGGCCGGTTCTGTGGCGCTTCGACCCCGTACGAGTGCGATCACCGCCTCGTGAGGTTGAACCGGGCCACCCACGAACGCGACGCGGGGCTCCGCCGCGAGCGCACACCACTCGGGTACCGCCTCCTCGAGCGTCGCGTCGGACGGCCGGTTGATCACCACCCCGAGTGCCGCCTCGTCCGTATGCTCGATCATGAACACGACCGTGCGAAAGAAATGGGGATCGAGCAGCATCGGGGTGGCGACGAGCAGGCGGCGCGCGGTCGACGACATCGTGCGCGTCAGGCGCGACCCATAGTCAGGTGCGTCCGACGGCGCCTGCACCACCGGGAGTGCCGAAGTCGATGATCGCAAAACCGAGCGGGAGCTCGCGCCGCACGGGAATCGGGTCCTGGACACGGTTCTCGAGGTAGTTCGCCGTCACGCCCTCGATGAAGTACTTCACCGAATCGAGCTGGCCCTCGTACGAGAAGGCGTTGAAGACGAACGGCAACCCGTCGGAACCGAACGGTGACGCGCCACTCATCAGCCGGAAGCTCAGGTGCGGGTAAGAGCTGTCGCCGCTGTTGCCAAGTGTGCCGAGCACCTCCCGGCGCTGCACGCGGTCGCCGACCTTCACAGTGAGCGAGCCCGGCTGCAGGTTTCCGTAGAACGCGAACGATCCGTTGCCGAGGGCGAGGACGACGGAGTTGCCGTCGGCGCTCTCGAAGCTCGACGATGCCGAACCGGGTGGCGCACCGGCCGCCTCGTCCGGGAGCGTGTCGAGCACTCCGACCACCTTGCCGGGCGCGACGGCCAGCACGTCGGCGCCGTAGCCGGTGAAGTTCGGGAGCTGCGTCGGATCGTCGTGCACGAAGAGTCCCGTGTCGTCGAGCTGCATCAGATCGATTGCGAACCGGAGGGGACTCCACAAGCCGCCGTTGACCGGGAGGATCGCCGTCCGATCCGTGTTCGCGATGTCGCAGCACCCGCTCGTGACGACCCAGCCATTGCCGCGGAGCGGCGGCACGAGCACGGGTGGCGCCGGACCGTCGAGCGGCACGGGTGCCACCATGTACGTGAGGACCGTGGCTTCGGTGGCGCGCGGCGACTTCGGACCGAGTAGCTGCAATCGATGCTCCAACACGAGCGGAATGCTCGAGCTCACACCGAACGCGAGATCCACCATGAACAGTCGCTCACCACCCGGCTCGATCACGGTGCTCGACGCCGTCACCCCACCGATGGCACGCACGCGGGTCTGCAAGTCGGCACCGTCGTAGGCGTGAACGGCGACGCCCGAGTCGGCGTCGAGCACTTCGAGCTTCTGCAGCGTCGCCGGGATGGGGCCGCGGTTCGCCAGCCGCAGCTCGTAGACCACGTGGAGCCTGCGGTCGGTGCCGAGCACCGGCGCAGGGTCGTTCTGCGAGAGGAGCACGGCCAGCACCGGCGTGTAGACGTTCTTGGCACGTGCAGCGCTCGCTGCCGGAGCTGCGGGGTGCAGCGCGCCAAATCCGAGAGCGGCGACGACCGCGCCGATTCCGAGAAGCCTGGCGCGTCGCACGGGCCCCATCATCGCATGCAGCCCGTTACCCCAACCCCGCAGTCTGCGTTGCAATCTCGAGCCGGCTGATCACCGATCCGAGTATTGCGAGAAGGATCCTCGGCTCCGCAGCTTGGGACGCCTCCCTCGCGTGCGTTCGAGCGCGGCACGGACGTCCGGATCGCGCAGGGCAGCGACCTCCGCCGCGGCCAGCGTGACTGCAGGCGTCAGCACGAGCGTGCCATCCTCGAACTCTTCGACCAGATAGCGCCGGTCGGAGGGTCGCCCGACCTTGGCCAGGCTCGTTCGGCGCCGCTCATCGACCATGATCTCAACTCGTGCCATGACGCACAGGGTACTCCCGAGAAAACCACATTGCCAAAATACCAAGCATGGCAGAATGGCGGCTTGGCGACCTATCGTCGTGACGTGTTCGAGTTGCTCTTCTGGCCCGCCGCCGACACCGCGCTCGCCGGCCTGGAGAAAGGCGGCGGCGACAAGGTCCTCGCTGCGGTGCGCCGCACCCTGGGCAACCTGGAGTCGGACCCGTTCTCTCCACGGCTGGGAACCCGCCAGTTCGACGCCGAAGAGTACGGCCACATCCGCATGACGCCCTGCGGTCCCGCGAGCTGGCACGTGTACTGGCTCGTCGGCGAGGGCGCTCAGGTGCTGGAGATCGCCGCCATCGGCAACCCGCAGTAGCCCGTCGGGGGCAGCTCGAAGTGACCGTCGTCAAGGGCAACCGCAAGACTCCGCTGCTCCGTCCACGGCCTCGCACGGCGGTGAAGAAGTCGCGCACTCGATCCGCGTCTGTGCCGCGAGGCTGAAGAGATCGGCCTGATCCTCACTCTTCTTTCTACGATGACACCGATGGGTCCCCTGGCGCTGGTCTGCCGCCTCGCGTCGTCACGCCATGGTGCGCCTCGCAAATGGCGAGCTCGCCGACATCAAGCGGGCCCGCAGCGGTGAGTTCGCGCACGATTGCCACCCGGGACGGGCTCCCGAGCGCGGCGAGGAGATCGGCCACGCAGGTGGCCGCGGCCCGAGGATCGAAGGGCGGGGCTGTCGCGTTCAGAGCCATCGGCGCATCCAGTACTGCTCGAACACGACCTTGGCGAGATGCCAACGCCGGCCCGGCCCGCGCATCGCGACGTTGGGCCCGTCGGGTGCGTAGAAGTCGCCGCCCGCGTACGCGCTGTGACCGTCGCCGATCTCGAGGAAACACGAGCCTTTGCCGTCGAAGGCATGGCGCGACGTCCGGCCACGCCAGTCGTGCGCGATCTGATCCGCGACCACTCGAGCTTCGGCTTCGGCAAAGACCCCGGCCTTGGGTAGAAGCTTGCCTCGCGCGATGGGGATCGCGGTCACGTCGCCGATGGCGAACACGTCGGGTACGGCGGTGGCGAGCGTGTGGGGATCGACGGGGATGTAGCCGCTGTCACCCGCGAGGCCGCTGGTCGCGACCACATCGGGAGACCGATGCGGTGGCACGCCGAGCAGCACGTCGGCATGCGCGTCGCCACCATCGGCAAAGACGAGCGCGTTCGTAGCCGCGTCGATGCGGGTGGCGCTGCGGCCGGGGTGAAAGCCGATGCCGTGCTCTCCGAGCAACTCGACCACCGCATCGCCGATGGCAGGCCCCGCGGTCGGCATCGGCAATGCCTCGGGGGTGTAGACATCGACCGTCACGCGGTCGCGGGCACCACCGCGGCGCAGCAGGTCATCGACGAGGAACGCGGCTTCGTATGGCGCGGCGGGACACTTGTAGGGCGTGCCGGCCACGAGCACCGCGACCGTGCCGGCCGACAGAGAGCGAACCGCGTCACCAGCAGCCTGAGCGCCGTCGACCGTGTAGATGTTGTGGGCGGTGTCGGTGAACCCGGGAAGCGACGCCGGGTCGAGGCGTGCGCCGAGGGCAACGATGAGGGCGTCGCCGCGGATCGTCCCGGCACTGGTGGTGGCCTGGCGTTCGGCGGGATCGATGCCGGTCACCTCGGCTTCGATCACTTCGATGCCTTTGGCGCGCAGATGGCGCAGGTCGCGGGTGATCTGGTCGGGACGGCGATCGCCGTGCATGACCCACAGGTACGACGGGGCGAAGCGGAACAGCGGGTCCCGTTCGATCAGGACGACCCGATCGTCAGAGGCGAGCCGGCGGCGCAGCCGACGCGCCGCGACCACACCACCGATGCCACCACCGAGGACAACGACCGTGCGTGCGCTCATGGCAACGCCCCTCTCAGAAAACACGTATCAGAAGGTGATGGTGCGGTCGGCCCACAGCACCCAGTCGGTGAGCTCCTCGAGGGTGGAGCGCCGCGCCCCGCCGGTGAGCATCTCGTCGGTAAGCCCCCGCGCGTCGAGGCACGTGCCACAGCAGCCGACCTCGGCGCCGTGGCGGGCCGCGGTCGCGATCATGCGGTCGAGGTGGTAGTAGCCGTCGGGGACCTTCTGGCCCGTCACGGCGCACCCCACCGCGTCGCCGATCAGAAACACCCGCACCGCAACGTCGTCGCGGTGCGCCAGGGAACCTGCGAGCCGTAGGCCGTTGAAGGAGCGCTCCGTCCCGTAGGCGGGGTCGTTGAGGATCAACAAGAGATTCATCTCCACCTCCTTCTCCACCCTCCTTCTCCACCCTCCTTGCTCATGGTGTGCCGCCGACCCGGCGGCGCGTCAGAGGCATTGGTCCTGTCGCGAACGGGAGGATCGGCGCGTAAGACGCCCGGGGTCCGGGCCCTCGGCGGCGGGGAGCCCGGCAAGGTGCCATTGGCCTCTCGGATAAAGGGCTCCGTCTGGCTGATGCCGGCATGGCCAAGGCTCCCGCACCTCGGCAATAACGCGTTGGCTGCGACCGAGCCAGGACGAGCGTGGCGACAGCACCTGCTTGCAGCCTGAATTGCGATAATGGTATTGTTATCGCCCGTGGCAGGGGCTTCGTGGTCGGTCGACTTCCACCCGGACTGCGAAGTCGAACTAAGGGCCTGCCGACGAACAAGTCGCGCGATCTTACGCGGCGTGTTGGTCGGCT
>JBBDHW010000014.1:0-30595 GCA_040880805.1 Acidimicrobiia bacterium
TCACTACCGAACATACGTTCGATACTACCCCAAGGGTACGACACCAACAAGAGGTGAATTCGGCAAGACCGAATTCAGAGGTTGTGCGCCACCCACTCGATCCCCTGCCAGGCCCGCCACCCCAGGTAGACGGCCAGCGCGCCGGCGAGCAGCTTCAGGTGCCACGGAATCGGCCCCAGGGCGTCGTCGTCGTCCGCGGGCGCATCCGCCAACGAGTGGGCGGACCCGGGGTCGACGGCGCGCCCGCACGTGGGGCACGCGCCGTCGGCGCGCACCGTCGAGGGCGAGAGGAACCGGTCGCACGTGTCACACCACGGCACGTATCCATTCCAGCACCCGCGGACCGCGTGGGAGCTACTGGATGAGGCGGACCGGGTCACCGAGCATGAAGGCCATCCAGGTGGTGGTGTCGTTGACGCTCGTGCCAACCGGGTACGTGAAGCGCAGGCGGGTCCAGCACCCGAGCGGGTCCGTGTCGTCGCAGTCGTAGGTCTCGGGGATCGGTACTTGGAACATGACCCACTGGCCGTTATAGGAGGGGCCGGGGCTGCTCGAGCTGCTGACGCCGGAGATCTGGCAACCCGAGCCGGTTGCAATGAACGTCCCCCACGGTGGGCCGGTCGAGTTGCCCGGAGGTTGGGTGTACTCACAGTTGGCGAAGGCCCCGCCGCTGACGTTCGAGTCGGGCGGCGGTAGCACGGCGATCGCGCCGGGTTGTGACGCGTCACCGGTGTCGAAGAAGTTCAGGATCAGGGTGTGGCCCGCCTCGCCGGGAAGGACGCGCGTGAGGTAGAAGCGCGTATCGGCACCGGTGGCGTTGGCGTAGATGCCCATCGTCGAGTTGCCGTACAAGCGCAGGTTGTTCGTCGACGAGAAGTTCGCGCCGAGACCGACTCGGATGGAGTAGCGGTTGGAACCGCCACCGTTCGGAGTGGCCGTGCCCGCAATCTTCGTCGCGGTCTGCACCTGCAGGAAGTAGGTACCCTGCACCGGGTTCGCGACGGAGCAGAGTTGCACCCACTGGCGGAAGAACGACGCGAACGTCCGTGCGGGGTTGGTCCCGGGGTAATCGGTCGACTGCTGGAGCAGTGTCTTCAGACGGGTCGCGTCGATGGCGCCGTTCGGCAAGTCGTTGGCTCTCTCGGGATACACTCCCGGGAACTCGGCCTGGCAGACGATCGGGTTGTTGCTGGGCTCCCACGTGGTGACGTCGGGTTCGCGCAGGGTCCAGATCGTCCACGGGTTCGCGGTGTTGCTGCCGTCGGCGTAGTACTGGTCACCCGTGCAGAACGCGCTGCTGCCTGCCGACGCGTATCGGACCGCCGGCGTGATCGATCCGGAATAGCCGGGGATCTGGATGGCGGTCAGCGTCGCGGCCTGGTTGAGACTGTTCTGCGCGTTCGCGTCGCCGTCGCCACAGCGGTCGCCCACATGGACGAACGCAGGGTCGAACACCTCCACGTTGAGGGCGCCAGTCGCTCCGGCCGGGACGTCGATTCCGTAGAAGTAGCCGTTCGCGCTGTAGTCCTTGTTGATCGAGCTCGCGCAGTTGTCCGCGTTGCACAGGCTCGAGCTGGCGCTCGGTCCGGCCCCTTGGACCGCGTCGCCCTTGTTCTTGCTCGACGACGGGCCGAAGAGGTTGCCCCAGAACTGGGGCTGGGTGAGGCTCGATTCGGGGTCGTTGCCGTAGACGTTCTCGGGACTGCCGAGGTTCTGCGGCAGCTGGTACTCGGCGACCGCGCTCCGCGTGATCGTCGTCGACCCGTAGTTCACGATCTGGCCCCACGGATTGTTGGTGGGGACGGAGATCGTCACCTTGAGCTGGTTGGGCAATGCACCGGCGACCGTCGTGATGGCGACGCCGTTCGTGCCGTGGGTGAACCCGTTCTTCGAGGCGACGCTCTTGGCCGTCGTGAACGCCACGTTGCCGACGTTCTCGGGCATGAAGACGGCGCCGCCGAGCGCAGCCGCGTCCGCCGCCTTCTGGATGCGGTTCGAGATGTTGTTCCAGCGGCTGAACTCGAGGCCGAGACCTGCGAACGCGGTGAGCGTGACGAGGGTCAGCGCCATCCACACCATGTAGAAACCGCGGTCGGCACCTTCTCGGTCACGGACGCGGCGGAGGAAGCGGGCCATCACCATCCGACTACCCGCAGAGCTGCGTCGGCGCCGGCTCGAGTCGGAAGACGGCGTGATCGGTCAAAGTGATCGTGGCTCCGAAGAGCTTCGTGATGTACTTGTGACTGAGCTTCACGTAGACGCCGACCGAGTCCCAGTTGGCGGTCTCGCACGCATTCTGGGACGAGGCCGGCCATCCACTACCGCCCGGATTCGCGGTGTCGAAGCTCTTCGTCCCAGGCACCCAGCTGTACTGGATGCAGCTCGTCGTGCAACTGCTGAAGCTCGTGTTGCCGTTCGCGCCTGGATAGCCGTTGTCGTTGGCCTTGTAGACCCACATCTCGATGGGCTCGTCGGGCGCGATCGTCTTCAGCGCGGTGGCAGCCGCGACGGAGGCGTCGGTCGCATAGGTGGAGAGGCGCGCTTCGGCGGACGCGGTACGCGCCGCGGAACGCGCTGCTCCCGCGCCGACGGACGACGACTGGTACACCGACGAGAACTCGATGAGCCCGAACGTGATCAGCACGATGATGGGGATCAGGATCGCGGTCTCGACCAGGACCGCGCCGCGCTCGTCGCTGCGTCTGCCTCGTTTCCTCATCCGTTCGAACCCCATCGACATCAACGCCAGGTCCAGCCCCGCGCTGAGTCATATGTCGGCAGTCACGGCCAGGGGTCTTGAGCCAAGAATCGGCTAAGCGCCCGGAGAGTCAGGCGCTGCGGAGCCTCCCCCATGGCTCGCTCACTGCGAGCCCGGATACCCGGCTCGCGGCCGTTCGTTCGCGCGGCGCCTCCGCTAATCGTTCCGGCGCCTCACTCTCAGCTTGAGCGGCGTGGGGCCCAGGTCGAACGCCTCCCGGATCCTGCGCTCCAGGTAGCGGAGGTAGGTGACCGGGAGCTCGTGGGTCACGAAGAGCGTGAACGTGGGCGGGTCGGTCGCCGCCTGCGTCGCGTAGAGCACCCGCGGGCGCCGGCGGCCGACAGGCGGCACCGCATGGGCGAGCTGGGCGTCGCGCACGACGCGGTTGAGCGCGGCGGTCGGGATCCGCTGGTGGTACGCCTCCTCCGCCTGGCGGAGCGCGGGAAGGATGCGCTGCGTCATCCGACCCGTGAGCGCCGACACGGTGAGGACGGGCGCATACGACAGGAACGCCAGTCGGTCGGCAACGGCCGCCCGCGCGGCGGCGCGGGCCTCGGCGTCGAGGAGCTCCCACTTGTTGAGCACGACGACCACCGCGGTGCCTGCGGCGTCGATGCGTTCCGCGAGGCGCTGGTCTTGATGCGTGACACCATCGGTCGCGTCGATCACGAGCAACGCGGCGTCGGCGCGATCGACGGATTCGAGCGCGCGCACCATGCTGAAATACTCGGTGGGCTCGTCGATACGGCTGCGACGACGCATGCCCGCGGTGTCGACGAATCGCAGCGGCCCGTCTTCGGTTTCGACGATCGTGTCGATCGAGTCGCGGGTCGTGCCGGGCAGGTCGTGCACGATGGCGCGATCGGCGCCGACGAGACGATTGAACAGCGTGGACTTCCCCGCGTTCGGACGGCCGACGATCGCGACCGAGAAGATCGAGTCGTCGACTTCCGGTGCCGGTTCCTCGGCAGGGAGCGCGTCGACAACGGCGTCGAGGAGGTCGCCGCTCCCGCGACCGTGCATCGCCGATACCGGGAAGGGATCACCGAGGCCGAGGCGCGAAAACGCCCACACCGCGGCCTCACGCCGCTCGTCGTCGACTTTGTTGACCACGACGAGTACCGGCTTCTTCGTCTTGTACAGGACGCGCGCGACGCGTTCGTCCTCTTCAGTGAGGCCGACGGTGCCGTCGACGACGAGCAGTATCGCGTCGGCGTCGACGAGCGCGCGCTCCGCCTGTTTGCTCACCTGGCGCGCCAGCGGCTCGCCGCCCTCACCCGTGGTGGGCGAGAGCCAGCCACCGGTGTCGACGACGACGAACTTGCGGCCGTTCCACTCTGCCTCGAGCTCCTTGCGGTCGCGCGTGACGCCGGGCTCCTCCTGCACGATCGCGTCGCGCCGTCCGACGAAGCGGTTGACGAGCGTCGACTTGCCCACGTTCGGGCGACCCACCACCGCGACCACCGGGAGCCGGCTCCGTGCCGGAACGGACGCTGGGTTCACAACTGCACTGCCGCGACGAGTGACGCGCCGTCGGTGGGCACGACCTCGACCGGTCGGGGAAGGTCGGCGGTGGTGGTGCCGTCGAGGAACCGTCCGTTCGAGAGGACGACGTCGGGCAACAGGTAGCGCGCGCCCTCGGGAGCGCTGCCGAGCGCGCGCCCGACGTCGCCGCCGCTGAGAAGGCCGGTGACCGCGATGTTGCCCCCGAAGAAGCGGTTGTCGACGACGAGGAGCGACACGTCGGCGCGCGCCGCGGCCGCGAGCTCGCCGACGAGCGGCTCGAGCACCTGGGCCCCGTACCCGCCGGTGACGATCACGACTGGAGAAGGCGTAGAGGCGCGGAATTGCACGGGTGTTCCGCCGCGCGGCGCTCGGTAACCCGCGGCGGGTGCGCCGTCGACCCACGCGAAGAAGCCTGTTCTCCGTTCGGGCACGGAGCCGGTCCTCCGTTCGGGCACGGAGCCGGCGCGGGTACCGAACGGATCGACCGTCTCACCCGCGAGCGCGGCGCGCACTTCGACTTCGAACGCGCGCGCCATGCCGATGCCGTTCTCGTGCTGTGCCAGCGCGTCGTAGTGGGCAATGGTCGGGAACGGGCGTTCCGCGAGCAGGTAGTACTCGTCGGCCGCGTAGACGAGCCGGCGGCCGAGCGCGCGCGTGAAGCGCGGCTGCCACTCCGCAACCGTGTCGACGACACGCGCGGCCTCATCGCGCGTGTGTGCCCGCATGCCTTCCTCGGTGGTGTAGTCGCTCACGCCGAGCGGCACGACACCCACGGTGGCGAGCCGGGGGAAGCGGTCGAGCACACCGAGGAGCGTGTCGTCGAGCGCTTCCGCGTCGTTGATGCCCGGGCACACCACGATCTGGCCGTGCACGTCGATCCCGCCGTCGAGCAGCGCGGCGAGCCAACGCAGGCTGGTCGCGCCGCGCCGGTTGCGGAGCAGACGGGTGCGTAGCTCGGGATCGGTGGCGTGGATGCTCACGTAGAGCGGGCCGAGATGCTCCGAGATCACGCGTTCGAGGTCGGCTTCCGTGAAGCGCGTGAGCGTGGTGAAGTTGCCGTACAAGAAGGAGAGGCGGTAGTCGTCGTCCTTCAGGTACAGGCTGCGGCGCATGCCCTTCGGGAGCTGGTAGATGAAGCAGAAGGGGCAGTGGTTGTCGCAGGTACGGACGCGGTCGAACACCGCGCTCTCGAGGTCGAGCCCGAGCGGCGCGCCCGCGGGCTTGTCGACGACCACGAGCTGCTCGAGTCCGCCGCGCCGGAGCTCGAGCTCCACGCGGGGCTCGTCGGCCTGGATCTGGTAGCGGATGACGTCGCGCACCGCTTCGCCGTTGAGCGTGAGGAGCTCGTCGCCGGGGAGGAGCCCCGCAGCGTGGGCAGGAGAACCGGGCACGACCGCCACCACACGGGCGGTCGGCATGGGTCAAGTGTAGGAGCGAGCGTCACGAGCCGGGTATCCCGGCTTGTAGCGAGCGACCCATAATCTGGCGCGGATGACGGTCGAACTCGTCCTACTCGCCGAGCCGCGCGGCTTCTGCGCCGGCGTGGAGATGGCGATCAAGGCGCTGTCGTGGATGGTCGAGGCGTTCGACCCGCCGGTGTACTGCTACCACGAGATCGTGCACAACCAGCTCGTGGTCGACCGCTTCCGCGAGCAGGGTGTGGTCTTCGTCGACGACGTGGACGATGTTCCCGCCGGCGCACCGCTCATGCTGTCGGCGCACGGCTCCGCGCCCGAGATCGTGGCCGCGGCGCGCGACAAGGACCGCGTCGTCGTGAACGCGGTGTGCCCGCTCGTCACGAAGGTGCACCACGAGGCGAAGGTGCGCGCAGGCAAGGGCTACACCATCATCTACGTCGGTCACGAGGGCCACGACGAGGCCACCGGGACGCTCGCGGTCGCGCCCGACGAGATGCGCCTGGTCGAGACCGACGCCGACCTCGACCGGGTGCTCCCCACCGTGAGCGACCCGTCGAAGGTGGCCCTGCTCGCGCAGACGACCCTCTCGTTGGACGATTGGAAAGGGGTCATGACCCGTGCCCGGGAGCACTTCCCCGAGCTCTGGACGGCCACCCGCGACGACCTGTGCTTCGCGACCACGAACCGTCAGGCCGCATTGCGCGCGCTCGCGGCACGCGCCGACGCGATCGTCGTGATCGGGAGCGCGAACTCGTCGAACACGATCGCGCTCGCCAAGGTGGCACGCGCCGCAGGGTGCGAGCGCGTGTTGCGCGTCGACGGTCCCGACGAGATCGATCCCGACGCGCTCGGCGATGCCCGTGTCGTGGGCGTCACCGCCGGCGCGAGCGCACCGGAAGATCTCGTGCAGGCGGTGATCGAGCGGCTCGCACCCACGCAGGGCGTCGAGACGGTGCACGTCACCGAGGAAGACGAGTACTTCCCACCACCGCGTGAGCTCCGCGAGCTCGCGGCCGCAATGGAGCGCGACCGCGCAACGAGCTAGCCCGCGCCACTTGCTACAACGTCGCGAGCGTGATGGCGACGGCTATCCCGTTGAACACCGCATGCGCGGCCATGCCCGGGCCGAGACGCTCGTAACGCCAGCGGATGCAGCCGAGCAGGAACCCGACTGGGATGATCATCGAGAACGTGAGGATCATCTGACCTCGCGTCATGCCGATCTGGTAGTGCACGAGGCCGAACGCGACCGCCTGCGCGCAGATCGCGATGCGACCCCCGTAGCGCCGGGTGAGCACTCCCTGCACCAGACCGCGGAAGAACAGCTCCTCGAAGAACGGCGCGCCGAAGACGGCGACGATCACCACCACGATCGCGCCGAGGGTGGAGATGCCGGCCTCGTTGGTGACCGACGTGTCGCGGGCGAGGTCGTCGAACGAGAACACGAGGACCAGGATCACGGCGATGATCAGCGTCGCGACGCGCGCGACGAGCGCGGCGAGCGAGCCGATCCCGAGGTCACCGAGCTGCGGGCGCAGCAGCCCGAGGTCGCGGAGCGTTCCCGTTCCGTACCGCCGAACCGCGAGCTTGCACGCGCCGAACAACCCCGACCAGAGCGCGAGCTCGCCGACCAGCAGCGTGACGGCAGATCGAGATGACGCGCCCAGGGCGATCGCCAACCCGACGACACCCAAGGAGAGCATCTGGCCACCGACGAAGCCGGCAATCGCGAGCCCGCCACCCTTGGCGGTCTGCTCGCGGTCGTTCTTCGGCGGGAACCATCCCCGATCGCGCGGCGGGAGTTGCGGGCCGACGTATCCCGTCCACCGCTGACCGTCCCACCACCGCCACAGGGCCTCGCGCATCGGGTCCGGGTACCAACCCGGAGCCGCGACTGTTTGCCTTGCCTGGTACAGAACGGCCCTGTTCGCAGCCGTGCCGTTCAGCGACGCGACGAGCGCGTCGACATCGCTGCGCCGAGCCGCTGGTACCGCGAACGTTGACGCCGCCCACTGCGCGTCGATCTCGGCATCGACAAGCAGCCGGCGGAGCGCGTCGCGCGACTCCCCCGGCCACTGCGCGAGGTCGTAGGTGACGGTGTTCAGGTGGGTCAACCCGCGATCAGGAGCGCGTCGGTGAACACGCGTTGGAGCTCCGCGGCGAGCTCGTCGGTGAGCTTCGTCGCCGCGGCGCGGCGGCCGCGCCCTTCGAACACCGGCGGCATGATCGGCTTCCCGACGACGACCGCGACCCGCCGCGGACGCGGGAGGAACTTGCCTTTCGGGAGGATGTCCTCGCTCCCGCCCACGCCCACGGGCACGATCGGCACGCCCAGCTTCACCGCGAGGTACGCCGCGCCATCGAACAGCGGCGCGATCCTCGGACCCGACTCGCGCGTGCCCTCGGGGAACACCGCCACCGGTTGCCCTCGCGCCAGTTCGGCTTCCAGCGCGCGCAGCGCGGCGCGGTCGGCGGTGCCGCGCTCCACGCGCACTGCGCCGAGCGCGGTGAAGAACGCGTTGCCGAACCACGTGGAGAACAGCTCCTCCTTCGCGAGGAAGCAGATGGTGCGCGTGGTCACGAACGCGGAGAACGGCACGTCGAGGATCGACCGGTGGGACGGGGCGACGATGTAAGCCCCGGACCGCGGGACGTGCTCTCGGCCGACGACGCGCACGCGGCACGCGACCTTGCACACACTCAGCACGACCGCGCGCGCGAACCGATAGAACGTCATCCTGCTCCCTCATCCGCAGATTCGGAATCGGCGTTCACTGATCGCGCCCGCTCGACGATCACGGCCACGACCTCGTCGACGGTGGTAGCGGTCGTGTCGATCACGATCGCGTCGGGCGCGGCATCCTCGGGCCGCAGCGCCCGCCCGAGCGACGCGTCGGCACGGTCGCGTTCGGCGAGCGCTTCGCGCACGTCGTCGACCGCGACCCGGCGGGCGGCCGCCTCCTCGTCACGCCGGCGCCGCACCGCCCGCACGTCGTCCTGCGCGGTGAGGAACACCTTGACCGGGGCGTCGGGAAACACGACGGTCCCGATGTCGCGCCCCTCCACGACTCCCCCACCCCGCTCGCGCACCCACGCTCGCTGGCGTTCCACGAGGATCTTGCGAACCGCCGGGTGCGACGACACCGACGAAACCGCGCCAGTGACCTCGGGACCGCGGATCTCCGCCGACACGTCACGCCCGCCGAGACACACGGACCCGTCGGCGAGCTCGATCTCCGCTCGCTGCGCGACCTCGGCGACGGCGTCCGCGTTGTCGACATCGGCGCCCACCTCTATCGCCGCGAGCGTGACCGCGCGGTACATGGCACCCGTATCGAGCGTGTGCAGGCCGAGCGCGTCCGCTACACCGCGCGCGGCAGTGGACTTTCCCGACCCCGCCGGGCCGTCGATCGCAACGAGCCGAGCGGTCACGCGAGCCCCGTCACACTCGCCCCGTCAGCGTTGCAAGGTCGTCGCCGAACTCGGGATACGAGACCGAGATCGCCTTCCAACCCAGTACGACCGACTCACCGTCGGCAGCGTTCGCCGCGATCGCCGCCGCCATCGCAAGGCGATGGTCGCCGTAGCTGTCGAGCCGCGCGGCACGAGGCTGACCACCGCGGATCGCGAGCGTGTCGGACGCGGTCTCCACACCGACGCCGAGGGCGACGAGCATGGCTTCCACGGTGGCGATGCGGTCGGTCTCCTTCACTCGGAGCTCCGCGGCGTCGGCGATCTCGGTGACGCCGTCGGCGAACGCGGCGGCGACCGCGAGCACCGGGAGCTCGTCTTGCACGAGCGGGATCTCGTCGCCCCCGATTGTCGTCGCGCACAGTTCGGACGCGACGACACGGAGATCACCGACCGGCTCGCCCAGCTGCTTGCCGGTGAGGTCGACATCGATCGTCGCGCCCATGCGGCGGAGCACGTCGACGAACGCGATCCGGGTGGGGTTGCAGCAGACACGTTCGATCACGAGATCGGAACCAGGTGTGATCGTGGCGCCGACCACCCAGAACGCCGCCGACGACGGATCACCCGGCACCTCGAGCTCGAGCGGTGCCGGCGCGCCCTTGGTGACGCGCACGGTGCAGCCGTCGACGGTGACGGGCGCGCCGAGCGCGCGCAACATCCGCTCGGTGTGGTCGCGAGTCGGTGCCGGCTCGGTGATCTCGGTGGTGCCATCGGCCTGGAGCCCCGCGAGGACGAGCGCGGTCTTCACCTGAGCGCTCGCGACCAATGTGTGGTGTGCGTACCCGCGCAGCGACCCACCGCGGAGGGCCAAAGGTGCGAGCGTTCCGCTCGCGCGGCCGTCGACGTGCGCGCCCATCGCGCGCAATGGCTCGACCACGCGGCCCATCGGCCTCTGCAAGAGGCTCACGTCACCCGAGAGCACACCGAGGAACGGCCGGCCCGCGAGCAGGCCCGCAGCGGTGCGCATCGTGGTACCGGAGTTGCCGCAGTCGAGTACGTGCGACGGCTCCATCAGCTCTTCGACGCCGCGTCCCTCCACGGTGATCGCGGAGCCGGCCGCGGTGATGTCGACGCCCAGGTCGCGCAGCAGGAGTCGGGTGCGCGCGACGTCGTCACCGCCGGCGAGCCCGACCGCGCGCGAGCGGCCGTTCGCCATCGACGCGAAGAGCAGCGCGCGATGCGAGATCCCCTTGTCGCCGGGAACGCGCAGCCTTCCGCGCAGTGACGCAGGACCCAACACCACGAGCTCGGTGGGGATCTTCATGCGACGCGGGACGGCCACGGGATGCGCTACTGCGGGAGGTCGGCGCGCAACGCGGCCGCACCTTCGAGGAACACATGGCGCAGCTCCTCGCGAGGCTTGTCGGTGTAGCAGTGCACCAGCACCCGGATGCAGAACGGCATGCCGTGCGGTACGTCCTGCTCCTGCGCGCCGAGCAGCGCGATGCCGTCGAGCCCGAGCCCGGCACGGGCCGCGCTCGCAGGGAACTCGGCGTGCAGGTCGGGGGTAGACGTGAACATCATGCTCACGACGTCGTCGGGAGCGAGGTCATTTCGGGCGAAGAGTTCCTTCACCATGCGCGTCGTCTTGGCTTCGATCTCGGCCTTCGAGTCCTCGTCGCAGGTGATCGCACCGCGCAGCGCCTGGAGCTTCACGACGAGCGAGGTTAGCCGGGGCCTCCCTTGCCGCTCTTCCCATTGGCCTTGTGAGTGGCGGGCCGCGGCGTGGTTGCCTCGTACAACGCGCGCACCTCGCTCGGTTTCAACGCGCGCCACTCCCCCGGCGCGAGACCACGATCGGCAACCGGTCCGATGCGGGTGCGCACGAGCCGGATCACCGGGTGACCGATCGCGTCGAACATGCGCCGGACCTGGCGGTTCCGGCCCTCGTGGATGGCGACCTCGACAGCCGCGCTCGTGGCGCGGCGCTGCACAACACGCACGGTTGCCGGCGCGGTCATGCCGTCGTCGAGCTCGATACCATCGCGCAGCGCCCCCAGTGCCCCCGGCGCCGGCACACCTTCGACTTCGGCGAGGTACGTCTTCAGCACACCGTGGCTCGGGTGCGTGAGGAGCTGCGTGAGCTCACCGTCGTTGGTGAGCACGAGCAAGCCCGTCGTATCGTTGTCGAGGCGTCCGACCGGGAACACGCGCCGCTCGGTCGGCACGAGATCGAGCACGGTCGTGCGTCCCTGCGGATCGGTCGCAGTGGTCACCACGCCCACGGGCTTGTTCAGCAGGTAGTAGACGAAGTCGTCTCGCACTACGACGGCAACCCCGTCGAGCTCGATGCGCTGTCTCCGCGGATCGGCGCGCGCGCCCAGACGCGCGAGCTCGCCGTCGACAGTGACGCGACCCGCGGAGATGAGCTCCTCGCACGCGCGCCGCGAACCGAAGCCGGCGCGCGCCAGGAGCTTCTGCAACCGTTCCGGTTCGGACTCCTGCGCCACGTCAGTCCGTGGTGGCGGCGTCGCTCGCGCGGTCTTCGTGGAGCGGGTCCTCGAGCCGAGGGTCTTCGCTCAGGTGAAGACCGCGCTCGAGGGCTTCGACGACCGACGCGTCGGGCACGAAGTCACCGAGCGAGGGCAGGTCGGCGAGCGAGTCGAGACCCAGGCGCTCGAGGAACGACACCGTGGTGCCGTAGAGCACCGCGGTGCCCGGGCCGGGATCGCGCCCGACTTCTTCCACGTAGCCGCGCTGCAACAGCGTGTGCAATGTGGCTTCGACGTTGACACCGCGGATCGCCGAGATCTGCCCGCGTGAGATTGGCTGCTTGTATGCGACGATGGCGAGCGTCTCCAGCGCCGGGGCCGACAGCCGCGCGTGGCGGGCGTCGAGCACGAAGCGCTCCACGTAGGGCGCGAGATCGGGATGCGTCTGGTACCGGTAGCCGCCCGCGACTCGCACGAGCACGAAACCGCGGCACGACTCCTCGTACTCCCGCGCGAGCTCGTCGCAGAGTGCTTCCACCCGCACGACCGACAACTCGACGAGCTGCGCGAGCAACCGCGGCTCCACCGGCTCCGTAGCCGCGAGCACCACTGCCTCGATCGCGCGCTTCGCCTCGAGCTCGCTCATGCGCGGACCTCGACCGGAGTGTCGTTCCAGTCGTCGAGGCTGGCCGCGTCGAGCGCGATCTCACTGGGACGGAGACGGCGCACGAGCAGTTCGCCGAAGTTCGTGAACTGCGTGAGCTCGACGACGCCCTGCTTGTAGAGCTCGAGCACCGCGAGGAAGCGCACGACGAACTCGAGGCGACTGGGTACGCCGGCGACAACGGCGCGGAAGCTCATGGGCTCGGACTGCGGCAACAACCGGAGCACGGTGTCGACGGCATCGCGAACGCTGGCGCGTACTGGGGCAATGTGCTCGGTGTCGACGATCACGGGTGGTACCGCCGTGAACACACGGAGAGCAGCCGCGCGTAACGCGGCGGGTCGGACCCGCTCCAGCGGATCGGGTTCGAGGAATCGATATGGCTCTTCAGGACCGGCGCGCCTCGGCACGCTGCGCTCGGCGCGGCGGATGCGCGCCTCGAACGCCGCAGCGGCGTCCTTGAACGTCTTGCACTCGAGCAGTCGGGCGAGCAGCAGATCGCGCTCCTCGAAGCGCAGCAGCTCTTCGTCGAGCTCGACGTCTTCGAGGCCGGGCAGGAGGCGCCGCGCCTTGAGCTCGACGAGGGTGGCGGCGATCAGGAGGAACTCGGTCGCGACGTCGAGGTCGAGGGCCGGCTCAGTGCCTGAACGGAGATCCTGCCCGATCCCGTTCATCGCGATATCGAGCTCGGTGAGGTACGAATCGACGATCGCGGAGAGCGACACCTCCCACAGCTCCACCTCTTCGCGGAGAATGAGGTGCAGCAGCAGGTCGAACGGCCCTTCGTACACGGGCGTGTGGACCTCGTACGGCATCGGACACCACCCTACCGGCGGCAAATACCCGCGCCGTGCCATCTCCGATGACCGGTAGTGTCACGGCCCGTGCCGCGCGTCTTCTCGGGGATCCAGCCGACCGGCGAGGTTCATCTCGGCAACTATCTGGGTGCGGTACGCCACTGGGTCGCCGCGCTCGACGACGCCGATTCCCCCGACCAGGCCCTCTACTGCGTGGTCGACCTGCACGCGATGACGCTCCCCTACGACGCCGCGACGTTCGCAGAACGGACGCGGCGGACGGTCGCCTTCCTCGTCGCCGCCGGCCTCGACCCCGCCCGCTGCACCCTCTTCGTGCAGAGCCACGTGGCCGCGCACACCGAGCTCACCTGGATCCTGAACTGTGTCGCGACCTTCGGTGAGCTCCGCCGGATGACGCAGTTCAAGGAGAAGTCGGCCCGAGGCAGTGGGGCAAGTCGGGAGTCCGTGAGCGTCGGGCTGTTCGACTACCCCGTGCTCATGGCGGCCGACATCGTCGCCTACGACACCGACCGGGTCCCGGTGGGCGACGACCAACGCCAACATCTCGAGCTCGCACGCGACGTGGCCATGCGGTTCAACCACCGCTTCGGTCCCACGCTGGTGGTGCCCGAACCAGCCATCCCGTCGGTGGGCGCGCGCATCATGGACCTCCAGCAGCCCACCGCGAAGATGGCGAAGTCGGCCGACTCGCCCCAGGGCTCGTTGCCGCTGCTCGACGACCCTGCCGCGCTGGTCAGACGCATCAAGAGCGCGGTGACCGACTCGGGCAGCGATGTGCGCTTCGACCCCGTCGAGAAGCCCGGCGTGTCGAACCTGCTGCAGATCCTGGCGGCGACGAGCGATCGCGAGATCCCCGTCGTGGAAGCCGAGTACGCGGGCGGAGGGTACGGCGCCCTGAAGGCGGCGGTGGCCGACGCAGTATTGGAGTTGGTCCGCCCGCTGCAGGCGCGCTACGCCGAGCTCGAGCGGGACGCCGCCGAGGTCGACCGGATCGTCGCGGCGGGCGCGGCCCGCGCGGAAGAGATGTCGGCACCGGTCGTCGCGCGAGTCCGTGACGCCGTGGGGCTCCTGCCGCCATCTCGCCCATGAGCTCGCGCCTGAACGATGGGTCGCTCGCTGCGAATCGGGGATACCCCAATTCGCGCACGCTCGCTCCTGACGAGGCGGGTTAGTCGTCGTCGGCGGCAGCGAGGGCCACGACGACGGGTTCGGGGATGGTGAGCGTGTCCCAGGTTGTGGGGTCGTGGTGCCCGGCCGCCCACTGCGCAGCCTCTTCGGGACCGCCCAGGAGGCGGATCCGGTCGGCGCCGAGCTCCGGGTGCCGCAGGTAGAGACCGACGCGTCGCGTGAACCCGCTGCGCTCGGACCACGCGTCAGCCATCCCGGGGCCACCCGCCGCGCCGGAGACCGTTGCCACGACGCGCCCGTACACACCGAGGCGCGCGTCGAGCTTGCCGATGTCGTGCAGCAGGGCAGCCGCCACCCAACGCGGATCGTCTGCGTAGGGAGTGCCCGCGAGCTGTGACTCGACCTCGCGCGCGACGCGCACCGTGTGCCGGCGGTCGTGAGCAGGCTGGAGCCTCCACTGCGCGTACGCGGCGGGGGTGAGCACCGACTCCACCCACTCGACATCCTCCGCACGCGCGGGACGGGGCCACAGCGCGCGCACGAAGCGCCCCGACAGGTGCAGCAGCTTCACGCGAAGACGAAGCGCGTGAGCTGGTCGGCGAAGGGGGCAAGGATCCGGCCCGCGAACCCGGTGGTGAACACGAGGATGAAGAGTACGAGGAAGCCGTAGGGCCGGAACTTGTACCAGCCCGGCAGCCAGGTCTCCGGGAGGACCCGTTCGATCAGCGCCGAGCCGTCGAGCGGTGGGATCGGCACGAGGTTGAAGATCCCGAGGAACAGGTTCACGAGTGCGAACGAGAAGAGGATCTGGATACCGAGCGGCAGGTCGTTGAAGAAGCTCACGGGGGTGGTGTAGAGCGCCTTGGCCGCGAGTGCGGCGACGGCCATCAGCAAGAAGTTCGTGATCGGCCCGGCGAGGCTCACGAAGACCATGTCGCGGCGCGGGTCGCGCATCCGGTTGGGGTTCACCGGCACCGGCTTCGCCCACGCGAGTACCGGCACGCCGATCAATGCACCCATCGCCGGCATGACGATCGATCCGACCGGGTCGATGTGCGGGATCGGGTTCAGCGTGAGACGGCCGGCCCGCTTCGCAGTGTCGTCGCCGAACCACGACGCGACCAGACCGTGGCTGACCTCGTGGAGGATCACCGCGACGATCAGGCAGGCGAAGAAGATCACCGCCTGCTCGAAGTCGGTGTTCACGCGGTGGCGCTCAGCGTCGCTGTGAGACGCAGTTGATGCAGAAGCGCGCCGCGGGCATCGCCTCGAGGCGGGCTTCGGAGATGCGCTGGTGGCAGTTCTCGCACTCGCTGTAGGTGCCGGCATCGAACTTGACGAGCGCGTCCTCGATCTCCTTGAGGGTCTCGTCGAGCTGACCGGCGAGCGCCTCCACCTCACCGCGCTCGGCGGTGACCTGGCCCGAATCGGCGAAGTTCTCGTCGAAGTCGAGCGCCGCGCCAGAGCCGCGACCCAGCCTCTGGAGCTGGTCGCGGAGGCGGTCGCGCTCCTCCTGGAGCTGGTCGCGCAGCACCGCGTGGGTCGTGTCGGCCATGTGACGATATTACCTACTCGATGGGCTCGCTCACTATGGGCCGCGAGCGCAGACCCCCGCGAGCGGACAGCTACCTCTTTGCGCGGGGGTGGGCGAGGTCGTAGACGGCCCGCAGGCGCTCAGGGGAGACCCGGGTGTACACCTGGGTGGTCGAAAGGCTCGCGTGGCCGAGCAGCTCCTGCACGACGCGGATGTCGGCCCCGTGGTCGAGCATGTGCGTCGCGCACGAGTGGCGGAGCACGTGCGGGAAGAGCCGGTCGCCGAGGCCCGCACGGTCACCGGCCGCCCGCACGATCAGCCACGCGCCCTGGCGCGTGAGTTGGCCACCGCGCGCGTTGAGGAACACCGCGTCCCCCGCGCGCTTGGTCCGGCTCGTCGAGATTCGGCGCTCCAATTCGGGACGCCCGTGTCGGAGATAGTCGTCGAGCGCGGCCCTCGCGGTGCGGCCGAGCGGGACGACGCGCTCCTTGCTGCCCTTGCCGAGCACGCGGACGATGCCGTCGCGGAGATCGAGGTCGCCGACGTCGAGCCCGACGAGCTCGCTGATGCGCAGACCGCCGGCGTAGAGCGTCTCGAGGATCGCGCGGTCGCGTCGCGCGCGCGGGTCGCCGCCCGGCACGGCTGCCAGCAGCGCCTCAACCTCTGGCTCGCTGAGCGCCTTCGGGATCCCCTGTGGTACCCGAGGACCCCCGATCTCCTCACTCGGGTCGGAGAGTACGAGCCCTTCCTCGACGCAGAACCGGTGGAACGAGCGCACCGCGGCCACGGCTCGGGCGATCGAGGAGGGCGCGTACCGCGGGTGGCCGTCGTCGTCACACGCGTTGCGGAGGTCCTCCACATAGGCGGCGACCATTGCTTCGCTCACCGCGCCGGGGTCGGTCTGCCCGCGGCGGCGCAGGTAGCCGGCGTAGCGGCGGAGGTCGCGGCGGTAGGCGGCAAGTGAGTTCGGCGCCAGCCCTCGTTCGACACGCAGCCAGGTGTCGTACTCCGCGAGCAGGTCCGCCAGCGCGTCAGCGTCGGTCGTTGTGCTCACTACTCGCTCGGCCGCTCAGGCACGGAGCCGGTTTTCCGTTCAGGCACGGAGCCGGCGAGCGCCTGACGCGCGAGCAGCAGACCGATGATGCTCTTGGCGTCGACGAGCTCGCCTGACGCGATCAGCATCTCGACGTCGGACAGCGCAACCAGCTCGACGGTCATCGCCTCCTCTTCGGCGCTCACCGCGGCGCGCTCGCACGCTTCGAGGTCGGTGGCGAGGAAGACGTAGGTGTACTCGTCGGTGAACCCGGGCGAGTTGAAGAACTCGCAGAGGAGCCGGAGACGGCCCGCGCGACGGCCGATCTCTTCCTCGAGCTCACGAGCCGCGGTGACGTCGGGTGGCTCGCCGGCCACGTCGCGCTTCCCGGCGGGCACCTCGAGCAGGTCACGGCCCGCCGCGGCGCGGTACTGGCGGACGAGCAATGCGCTGCCGTCGACATCGACCGGCACCACGACGACCGCGCCCGGATGGAGGACGACGTGCCGGTCGAATTCTTCGTCGTCGGGTCCGGCCACGCGCAAGCGCTCGACGGTCAGGAACCCGGCCTCGCACAAGGTCGTGCGCGCGACGACGCGGAACATCTCGGTTAGACCGCGGCAGTCGGGTCGCCGACCTCCAGCACTTCGGTGTCGATCGTGATCGGCAGCCTCGGGAAGCGACCCTCCGCGCGTTCGAGCGCGGCGCGCACGAACGCCGCGAACAGAGGATGCGGCCGGTCGGGACGGCTCTTGAACTCGGGGTGCGCCTGCGTGGCCACGAAGAACGGGTGGTCGGGCAGCTCGATGAACTCGACGAGGCGGTCGTCGGGCGACAAGCCCGAGCACACCATGCCCGCTTCCTCGAGCTTGGCGCGGTAGCGGTTGTTCACCTCGTAGCGGTGGCGGTGGCGCTCGTAGACGAGCTCTTCGCCGTAAACCTTCTGCACGACCGAGCCGGGCACCAGCTTCGCCGGGTAGGTGCCGAGGCGCATCGTGCCGCCCTTGTCGACCACGTCGCGCTGCTCGTCCATCAGGTCGATCACCGGATACGGCGTGTGCGGCTCGAACTCGCTCGAGTGGGCTCCGGCGAGGCCGCACACGTCGCGTGCGAACTCGATCACCGCACAGTGCAACCCGAGACAGAGGCCGAGGAACGGGATGCCCTGCTCGCGCGCGAAACCGGCGGCGGCGATCTTGCCTTCGATGCCGCGGATGCCGAATCCGCCCGGGATCACGATCGCGTCGAGCCCGCCGAGACGGCCCTCGGCGAGCAGACCCTCGGTGTCGTCGGACGCGATCCAGTCGATCTCCACCTGCGCGCCGCAATCGAAGCCGCCGTGCTTCAATGCCTCGACGACCGACAGGTAGGCATCGGGCAGGTTCACGTACTTGCCGACCAGTCCGATGCGCACGGGCTGGCGCGCCGCTTCGACGCGCGCGACGAGCTGGCGCCAATCGTCGAGGTCGGGCTCGTGCTCCGTGAGCTGGAGCACCCGGCAGACATAGTCGTCGAGCCCTTCGTCGTGCAGGACCAGCGGGATCTCGTAGAGCGTCGGCGCGTCGACGCACGACACGATGCCCTCCTCGGGCACGTCGCAGAGGCTCGAGATCTTCTGCTTGAGCTCCCAGGGGATCGGCCGGTCGGAGCGGCACACGATCGCGTCGGGCTGGATGCCGCGACCACGCAGCTCGGTGACGGAGTGCTGCGTGAGCTTGGTCTTCTGCTCCCCTGCCGGCGCGATGTAGGGAACGAGCGTGACGTGGACGTAGAAGACGTTGTCGCGCCCGACATCCTTGCGGAATTGCCGGATCGCCTCGAGGAACGGGAGGATCTCGATGTCGCCGACGGTGCCGCCGATCTCGGTGATCACGACGTCGACATCGTCGTCGGCCGCGAGCGCGCGGATGCGCTGCTTGATCTCGTTGGTGATGTGCGGGATCACCTGCACGGTGTGGCCGAGGTAGTCGCCGCGGCGCTCCTTGGCGAGCACGTCCTGGTAGATCGAACCGGTGGTCGCGTTCGAGCGGCGGGACAGCGGCACGTCGACGAAGCGCTCGTAGTGACCGAGGTCGAGGTCGGTCTCGCCGCCGTCGTCGGTAACGAACACCTCGCCGTGCTGGAAGGGGTTCATGGTGCCGGGGTCGACGTTGATGTAGGGGTCGAGCTTCTGCATCGTGACCCGGAGACCCCGGGCCTTGAGGAGCCGTCCGAGCGAGGACGACGTGAGCCCCTTCCCGAGGCTCGATGCCACACCACCAGTCACGAAGATGTGCTTCGCCAAGACCTGCAATCTCCCGTGGGACGACGCGAAAAGCGACTCCTGGCGACCGTACCATGCGGCTCCCCGAACGTCGCGCACCGCTACCGTGCCCCCGATGACGGCCACCGCAACGCCCAGCGCAGCGGTCGCGACACGCTCGGCGCTCCCCACCTACCTCGTCGCCGCCGAAGCGGTGCTCGCGGCCGTTCTCATGTCGTACACCCTCGGCCGGCAGAGCCTCTGGTTCGACGAGACCGCGACCGCCGCACTCGTGCACCGCAGCCTGTGGTCGGCGATTCGGTATGCGGTCGCGAACGAGCCCATGACCAGTCTCTATCTGCTGGTGCTGCGGACCTGGAGCCTGCCGTTCGGTGAGAGCGAAGTTGCGCTGCGCAGCTTCTCGGTGATCTTCGGTGTCGCGCTCGTCCCGGCGATGTACGCGCTCACGGCACGCCTCTTCACCGACCGGACCGCACTCGTCGCCGGCCTGCTCACCGCGGTCAGCGCTACGGTCGTGGCCGAGGCTCAGCAGGCGCGGCAATACGCGCTCGTGTTGCTCCTCGTTGCACTCGCGACGCTGTGCTTCGTTCGCGCGGTGGAGATCGGTACCCAGCAGAGCTGGTTGCTGTACGCGCTGGTCGCTGCGGTCGCGGTCTACGCGCAGATCCTCGTGCTGTTCGTGGTCGCGGGTCACGCGCTGTCCCTCCTCGCCCTCCAGAAGTCGGACGTCCGGTGGCGGTCGGTGCTGGTCGCGGCGGGCGGCTTCACCCTCGCCATGATCCCGCTCTTCGCGGCAATCCTGCGTCGCGGGGGCAGCGGGCTCGACTGGATCAAACCCGTCACATGGGCGCGTGTGCAGCACACGTTCGAGATGTTCGCGGGCGGTACGGGCTACTTGCTACTCGCAGCGCTCGTCGCGTGCGCGTTCGCGTTCCGCGCCGCGCTGCGTACCTGGGCACACTCCGGACGCGGGATCGACGCCTGGCGGTACACCCTGCTGATCACGTGGCTCTTCGTTCCGATGATCGGCATTCTCCTCGTCTCGTTCGTGCGACCGCTGTTCGTGAACCGCTACATGATCGGCGCGCTCCCCGCGTTCGTGATCCTCACCGCGGCGGGGATCACCGCGATGCGGCCACGGCAACTCGCCGCCGGATACCTCGTCGCGCTCGTCGTACTGAGCGCTGTGGTGCTGGTGGACTGGCTCGGGTCGGACACGACAACCGCACACACGGGCGTGCCGCGGGAAGACTGGCGCGGCGCGGTGACATACGTGCTGGCGCATGCGGGCAGCGGCGACGCCGTCGTCGTGCAACCCCGCCACCTGGAGACTGCGTGGGAGTACTACTTCCGACGGCACGGCTCGCCTCGCGACGCGCCTGTGCTGGCGCTGGGTGGTCCGTTCGAAGACTTCGCCGACGATCAGCGGGTGCGTTCGATCTCGGAGCGTCACGATCGCGTGTGGCTCGTGATGAGCCACCTCAACAGCAAGGAGCGGCGCCACGTGCTCGCGAACTTCGGTGCGCGCTACGACCACGCCGCGAGGCACCGGTTCACGGGTCGAATCGACGTGCTCCGCCACGACGCGCGTGACTAGGCGGCACTGGCGGATCGACGCGCTCGTCCTCGGGCTGGTCGCGCTGGTGCTCCGGCTTCCCGCGCTCTTCGCCACACGGTCGCTGGTGTTCGACGACGGCGTGTTCGCGTCGTCGGCGCTCGCGATGCGCACAGGTGGGCAACCGTTCCGCGACATCTTCTCGAGCCAGGGCCCCGTGTTCCTGCCGCTGGTGTGGCTTGCCGATCTTCTCGGGTTCCGCACGCTCGACGCGCCGCGCCTGCTCACCGTCGCGTCCGGAGTGCTGCTGACCATCGCGGTCTACTCGTGCGCCCGCCGCGTCACGTCGCGGGGCCACGCCCTGCTCGCGGCCGGACTGGTCACCACGAGCGGCTCCGTGCTCTGGGTCACGGGTCCCGTGAACGCCGACGGTCCGTCGATGGCCCTGTCGGTGCTCGCGATCGCGCTGGCGCTCCGCTCGCTCGACCATGTCGATCCCGGTGGCAAGTGGAACGCGGTGTGGGTGGGACTCGCCGGCGGCGCGGCCGCGTCGATCAAGGCACTTTCGGTGCCCGCGGTGGTGATCGCGGGCGTGGTGCTGCTGCTCTGGCGGCGCCGCGTGTGGGACGCCGCGCTCGCGGCCGCCGTGGCGATCGGCGTGTACCTGGTGACCGCGCTGCCGTGGGGGCTCAGCCGCGTGTGGGACCAGTCGTTCACGTACCACAACGACGCGCGCCGGTTGAACACGCGGCCCGACGCGGCCTGGAAAGTCGTGACCACGCTCTGGGAACGCGACCCGCTCGTGCTCGTCGCGCTCGCGCTCGCGTTCGTCATGTTCCTCGTTACACGCTTCACGGGTGCGCCGCGCGTCCATCAGGACGAGCGACAGCCGCGCGTCGGTGTCGTCGTCGCGGTACTCGCGCTGTGGGCCGTCCTCGTGTTCACGCTCCTCGTCTGGGAGCCGGCGCTGTTCCGCGCGCATGTCGCGCAACTCGTGCCCCCGCTCGCGTTGCTCGCCAGTCTCCGTCCCCCGCCATGGGCGGTGCTCGCAGTCGCAGCGGTGGTCGTCGCCCCGTTCTGGGCGATCGAGAACCGCTCGATCCTGTGGCCGCACGGCTACCGCGGGCACGACGCCGAGGTCGTCGCCCGCCTCCGTGAGCTGCCCGGCGACGCGCTGGTGATCAGTGACGATCCGGGCCTCGCGTGGCGCGCAGGGCATGGGCCACCGGGCGATTTCGCCGACCCGTCGTTCCAGCGGATCGAGCAGGGACGGATCACCGAGGGTTCGGTCGCGCGCGCGGCGGCTTCAGCCGAGGTCTGCGGCGTCGTCGTCTCGTCGCCGCAGCACTTCGGGCGCCTCGTTGGGCTGGGGTCCCGGTTGCGGCGGGAGGGGTACCGGCCCGAGCGGTTCGGCGACATCACCCTCTACACGCGCACCCGGTGCCGGGCGTGACGACGAGCCTGATGACGATACCCCTGCCGACGGGGAAGGTGCGACACGGCCGAGCCGGTCGAGCCAGCGCAGCGGTGGAACTGCGTCGATCACCTTGCTGAACGACACCAGCTCGGCAGCCACGTTCAACACCAGGAGCACGAGCATCACCGCGATGCGCGTGCTCTCCTGCGACCCGAGCACGACCGCGAGCCCGAGCACCGCGCCGATCACATTGGCACCGGTATCGCCGAGCATGAGCCGCTCGTGCAGGTCGTCGCCGAGGAGCCCGAAGCTCGCGCCCATCACGGGCGCGAGCGCGACGCCAGTTGGGTCGGCGCCCACCGCGATGGCAATCGGCACGTAGACGATGAGCCCGGCCTTGATCGTGCGGCCAGGCGCGCGGTCGAGCAGGTTGCCCAGGTTGGCGGCCAGCGCGATCAGCAAGGCGTCCACGATCAGGCTGCGCCCCGACTTGAACCCGGGCGTGGCCACGAGCACCACCGCGATGGCCGCGCCGGCAACCAGTTTCAGCAGACCGGTGGTCACGCGACCCTGGCGCAGCGCGCCGAGGTGGCCGCGGAAACCGCGATCGGACCCGACCGCGGCGAGGTCGTCGACGAGCCCGAGGAAGGCGAAACCGAACACCGCGAACAGCATCTCGCTGCGCGCGAGCGTGAGGCCGGCGTGGTCGCCGACACCAAGCGCGCCGAGTACCGCGCGGCCGGCTTCGACGACGAGCACGGTGAGCACGATGTAGAGCCCGCCCGCGGTGGGGACCACGCGATCGCGGTAGTTGCGCCGTCCGAGAGCGGGCGACGAGAGGATGTCGCCGCTCACCATGCGCAGGAACCGCACGGTGACGACCCCCACGAGGATGGCAACCACCACGATCACGGCTCGTCGGCCTTCACGAGCGCGCCGAAGTACGACGACGCCATGAGAACGACCAACGTGCTCTCGAACACGGCAAACATCATGCCCGGGATGGCGATGCCGGAGTCGTTCAACGCGAACCCGAGCACCGCGACGACCAGGAAAGCGATTCCGGTCGCGTTGGCGGTGGAGAGCTCCCGCACGACTGGGCGCAGCGATCGCGGCGCGACAAACCAGAGGTATGCCACGAGGAGCACGACCACGATGATCGTGCCGAGCAGGACCGAGTGGCCGAAGACCGACAGGTTCGCGGCCGCCTTCCGGCGGATCACAAGCGTCGCGCCGTCGAGATCAGTGCCGACTTTCTGGAAGAACCTGCCCACATGCGTGCGCTGGTCGGCCGGGCGCAACAGGTCGAGGAGCCCCACAGCCACGACCGCGGTCACGACGATCCCTGAGATCGCGGCGACGGTGCGGGCGCGCACCTCGTGGCCGAGGAGCATCCACGCGAGCAGCGCGAAGCCGGGCAGCGCGGAGAGCACCGCGCCGAAATCGTTTCCCCAGATCGGAACACCCATCACGACGATGGTTACCGCGAGCACTCCGACCGCGACACGCTTTGTGAGGCGGGTCGGCACCTGCCACACGAGCAGCCCGGCGAACAGCACCGCCGCGGCCGCGAGCTGGGCGAACGCGATGTTCCCTTCGCCCACGAAACGGATGCCGATGGTCGGCGAGTAGCCGAACACGGTGTTCCACTCGAGGTGCGCGCCGGTGACGAGGTCGACGACGTGGAGCACGACGATGCTCCCGAGCGCGACGAGCACCGCGTGGACCAAATTCCGGCTCCGTGCCCGAACAGAAAGCAGGTGCGCGACAGTGAGGAACGCGATCGCGAGCAGCACGGCAACAGCCACGACGAACAGCCAGTACGGCGCAGCGCCACCGTGCCGGCCGAAATGCAACGGCCCGGCCAGATAGGTGGCGTCGAGGAACCCGATGAGCGCGAGCGCAAGGAACACGAGCGGCCACGCGGTCCTGCGCAACCACTTTTCACGCCGGAGCCCGCTCCGTGCCCGAACGGAGAGCCGGCTCCGTGCCCGAACGGAGAGCCCGCTCCGTGCCCGAACGGAGAGCCCGCTCCGTGCCCGAACGGAGAGCAGGTCGACGAGCGCGACACCGACCCCGAGCACGCACGAGATCACGAGGACCGTCGTCATCGACGGTCCGACCTGGCTGTCGCGGAACAGCCCGTCGTCGTTGGTGTCGACGAGGAAGCTGACGCGGCCGGCGAGCGCGTCGCCGGATCTCCGTTCGGGCACGGAGCCGGTGTCGGCGGATTCCATCCGCCGGCCTTCCATGGTTTCGGGCCGATCGAGCCCGTAGAGGTGCAAGATCGTCGGGGCGACGTCGACCATGTTCACGAAGCCGTCGTGGCGCGTCGTCGTAGAACGCAAGAAGCCCGGAGTGAACCCGGTCGCACGTACCGAGACCGGTGTGAGCGAAGGACGTTCCCGTGGAGGCGCGGGCCCGACGACGATGACCGCGTCGCGCTTCGCGTCGACCTCGTCGAGCAAGCGGCCGACGAGGCGGTCGGTGTCACGCAGCGCGCGTGCGCGGAGACGGTCGCGCTGCTCGTCGGAAGCGAAACGACCAGCGAGGTCGGCGCGCACCAAGTCGGAACCCTCGACGACCACGACCGAACGGTCGCTCCACGCCGCGCGGAACGCGTCGAGCACCGCGTCGGGATCGAATCGCACGCCAAATGGCGCGCTCGCGTCGGCTTGGAGGAGCCCGCGGTCGACGCGTCCGCGCGGCACCTTCCCATCGTGCGTGACCAACGCCGTGACCGCGCTGCGGCGGTAAGGCGGCTCACGAACCTCAGGGGTGCTCGGGTCGCTGCCGTCGCCGTTCGCGATCACCGCTCGACCGATGCCCGCGAGCTGCAACTCGTCACCGAGGAGCCCAACCTCCGCGCCGTACAACTCACTCTCGTTCGCGTCGACCACGTCGGGGATCGGCATGTACACGAGGCCCTTGCCGGGCGACGTGCCCGTGCGCGTCGCGAACACACGACCGGCGCGGTCGCGGCCGAATTCCTCGTCGACGCCGAAGCCCTGGCCCGCGGACTGCCCGCCTGCGGTCGCACGCGTTCCTGCTCCGAGGGTCAGGTAGCTGCTTTCGATGGGGCTCGGCCGTTCGATGCCGTTCGTGACGAGCCCGCCGATCGACGACGCGGCGAAGAGCCGGTCGAGGTTCGGGAGCGTACCGCCCTGGATGTCGGACCACTCGACGTTCGGGAGCGAGATGACGAGGACGCGCGACACGCGCGCTCCGCTCGGTGCGTTCGTGGCACCGTTCGCGGACGCCGCGACGGTGAGCACGACGCCGAGGGCTGCCGCCCCCGCGACGGCGAGTTTCCTCACTGCGAAGCGTCGGGCAGCAGCTTGGCGCCGTCCCCCAGGCCGTAGTGGCCGATCCTCGCCGGAACCTCTCGCAAGCCGGCGAGCGCGAGCGCCGCAGTGGTCGGGCCCTGCGGCCGGTCGAGGTCGTCGACCGTCGACACCTTCTTCCCGAGATCCCCCTCCCGCAACGGTGCGAGTGACGAGCCTCGGGCCGGTACGTCCTGGCCTCCGACGTAGACCTCGCCGACCGCGAGCGGTATCCCGGTTGCCGAGAACGCGGTCGCGGCGGGTACCACCACAAACTTGTCGGGCACGTCCGCGTCATCTCCCACGACGAGGAGCATCGATGCGCCACGCCTGGGGAACTGAGCGAGCGTCGGACCGCCGTCGCCCACGGTATCGAACTTCACGAAGCCCGCGTCCTCCAGGGTGGTGAGCAGGTCGGACGTGTCTCCCACAGTCGGCGGCGCCTGCAAGCGTTCGGCGAGTTGCTTCCATACGGCGGTGCGCAGCGTCGCCGGTCGCTTCGAAGACGAGCCCAGCGCTTCTGCCATCGCCGTGACGTCGTCGCCGTTCGCGAGCGCCCACTTGCCCTCGAGCCAGAGCACGCCGGTGACGTTCGCGCCACCACACTGCGCGGCCGCCACCGTCTTCTTCACCCGGTCTTCGTCGACGCCTCGCACCGCAACGAGTCCGATGTCCTCCCCCACGAGCGTCCCCGACAGCGCGTGACACTCGAGCGCGGTGATGGCGTCGGCATACTCGTTGTTCTCGTCGCGCAGATCGCTGTTCTCACCCTCGATGCGGTCGGACTTGCGCTCGACGCTGTCGAGCCGGTTGTTGAGCGTGTCGACGACACCGCGGTCGATGACGCCCGCGCCGACGACGACACCGAGCGCGAGCGCGAGGAAGATCGCGATCAGCGACGCGAGATGGAACCGGAAGTTGATCATCAGCCCGAGAAGAGATCCTTGAGGGTGACCCAGAGGCCGCGCATGAACACGTGGATGGGCTCGGCGACGATACCGACGACGACCATCGCGAGGACGGCAGCGCCGACGAGGAAGAGCATGTCGAGGCGGCGCACGCGACCCTCGTACAGGCGGCTCACACCCTTCGCGTCGACGAGGGCAGGCCCGAGCCGGAGGCGGGTCAGGAATGTGGAGGCCATGCCGCGCCGACCCTTGTCGAGGAACTCGACCATCGTCGCGTGGGTCCCCACCGCGACGATGAGCTGCGACCCCGACTCGTAGGCGAGCAGCATCGCGACGTCTTCACTGGTGCCCTCCGCGACGAACTCGTGGTAGTCGACGCCCCACGCGACGAGGTTCTCCCGTCCGGGGGCGCGCCCGTCGGGGTGCACATGGTGTACGAGCTCCGCGCCACAGTGGAGCGCGGGTTCCGATACCGAGTCGAAGTCGCCGATGATGACGTCGGGCTCCAGCCCGACCTCGAGCAGCGCGTCGGCGCCGCCGTCGACACCGATGAGCACCGGCCGGTACTCACGGATGTAGGAGCGCAGCGCGGCGAGGTCACTGCGGTAGTCGTGACCGCGGACCACCACGAGCGCGTGGCGTGCCGCGAACTTCGTGTGGAGCGGTGGCAGCGTGAGGGGCTCGAAGGTGAGCCGGGCCTCGCGCCGCACGTACTCCAACGTGTTGTCGGCGAACCGTTCGAGCTCGACGCCGATCGCCGCGCGCGCGTCCTCCATCGCCGATTCGATCTCTGGCTCTGTGAGCACCTTCGCGGTCGCGAGTAGGTCGTCGCCACGCCAGATCTCGCCGTCGACGATCCGCAACGTGTCGCCATCGCGCACGCGATCGAGCAGGTCCTTGCCCGCCGCGTCGAGCAACGGGATGCCGGCGCGCACAACGCGGATCGGGCCTCCGTTCGGATAGCGGCCCGAGATCGACTCCGACGCGTTGACGACGGCGATCACCCCGGCCTCGATCAGGCCGTCGGCGGCCACACGGTCGAGGTCGACGTGGTCGATCACGGCGATGTCACCGGGCACGAGGCGCCGGATCATGTCCTTCGTGCGGCGGTCGGCCTTTGCCGGACCTTCCACCGCGGCGGGAGTCTTCGGGCGCCGGCGCAGCCGGAGGCTCAGCATCAGCGCCTGCCTGATGGGTCGCTCAACTGCGAGCCGGGATACCCGACTCGCGGACGTTTCGCTCCTACTGATTCGAGCAGTTCGGCCGCGTGACGGCGCGCGTGCGACGAGTCACCGACTCCCGCGAGCATCCGGGAGAGCTCCGCCACGCGCTCGTCGCCCTCGATCATCGTCGCAGTCGCCACGGTTCGCTCGCTCCCAGTTGTCCGGTTCGTCGACTTCGGGACCACGGTCTTCTCCACCACGACCTGGGTGTCGGCAAACGCCGCCACCTGCGCGAGATGCGTGACGCACAGCACCTGATGCCGTGCACCCAGTGTCGCGAGCAGGCGTCCGACGGCAATGCCGGCTTCGCCTCCGATCCCCGCGTCGACTTCGTCGAACACGAGCGTCGGAGGCGCGTCCGTGAGCACGACGCGCGCCGCCAGCATCGCGCGGGAGAGCTCGCCCCCGGACGCGGCCCGGGCGATGGGGCGAGGGCTCTCTCCCTGGTTGGGCGCCAGCAGGAAGGTGACGCGGTCGGCCCCGTCCTCGGTGGGCTCGCCCGGCTCGATCTCCACCTCCATGCGCGCGTGCGGCATCGCCAGATCCCGGAGGTGCTCCTCCACGGCTCGGGCGAGCGGCGGGGCGGCCGCGAGCCGGGCAGCCGACAGCGCGCTCGACGCGTCGAGCGCGGCGCGTTCGAGGTCGCGGCGCTCCGTCTCGAGCTCAGTTGCCCGCGCGTCGTAGCCCTCGATCTGGGTGAGACGTTCGCGAGCTCGGGTCGCGTACGCGTCGACCTCGGCGAGCGAGTCGCCGTACTTCCGGCCGAGACCGCGCAGGAGCTGGCGACGGCGACGGACGTCTTCGAGCCGCTGCGGGTCGTCGGTGACCCGCTCTGCCGCGAGCCTGAGCTCGTGTTCGACGTCGGCGATCTCCGCTTGGGCAGCACGCACGCGCGCGCTCAGCTCGGCGAAGGGCAACCGACCGTCGAGCTCGGCGACGGCAACGCCGAGTGCGTCGAGCGCGGGCCCTTCGAGCGCGGAGTACGCGCGTCCGAGCGCCTCGCGGTGCGCGGACGCGTCGGCGAGGAGGAGCTCTTCGGCCTCGAGTGCGGTCTCCTCGTCGGGATCGTCGATTGCCGCTTCCGCGATCTCTTCCACCTGGAAGCGCAGCAGGTCGATCTCCCTGGCACGCGCGTGCGCGTCGCCGCCAAGCGCGGCAAGGTTGTCGTCGACACGACGGGTTCCCGCGCGCGCGGCGCGGTAGTTCGCGAGCGCGTCGGTTGCGGGCGCGCCCGCGTACCGATCGAGCGCCGCGCGCTGCACTCCGCTCTCGAGCAACGACTGGTGCGCGTGCTGACCGTAGAGGTCGACGAAGCGCGCGCCGAGCTCGGCCAGCTCGCTCGCGGTCGCGAGGCGGCCGTCGACGTACGCGCGGCTGCGACCATCGCGCGGGATCACCCGCGCGAACACCATCTCGTCACCAGTATCGGTATCGACGAAGCGACCCTCGACGCGCGCTTCGTCGGCGCCGTCGCGCACCAATGCCGCATCGGCGCGCCCGCCGACGAGCAGCTCGAGCGCCTCCACGATGAGCGTCTTACCCGCGCCGGTCTCTCCGGTGATGGCGGTGAGGCCGGAGCCGAGCAGCAGGTCGAGGTCGGCGACGATGCCGAGGTCGACGACGTGCAGCTCGGCAAGCATTCGGCGCCGGCCCTACCGATCGGAAAGGCCGAATTTGGCCTTCAGGATCTGGTGGAAGTCGCGCGGCCCCAGCGTGACGATGCGCGCCGGGCGGGTACCCCCTGTGCACGAGACCGTGTCGCCCGCGGCCAGCTCGCCGAGCTCGCGACCGTCGGCGGTGAGCACGACGGAACGGTCGTCGCAGACGCTGAAGCGCAGCGTCTCCTCGGGGTCGAGCACGAGCGAACGGTCGAAGAGCATGTGCGGCGACACGGGAGTGAGCAACAGGCAGCGGTGCCGCGGGGACACGATGGGGCCGCGTGCAGAGAACGAGTACGCCGTGGAACCGGTCGGCGTGGCGACGATCACGCCATCGGCCGCGTACGTCGTGAACGGCGCGCCGTTCACTTCCACGTCGAGGCGCACGAGCCGGCCCGTGTGCACCTTCTCGAGCACAGCTTCGTTGAGCGCGAACCAACGACCGCGCGCCGAACCCGCCGACTCGACCTCGACCTCGAGCACCATTCGCTCCGCGACCTCGTAGTCGCCGGCGAGAAGCCGGTCGAGTGCGGCGTCGAAGTCGTTGGGCTCGACCTCGGTGAGGTAGCCGAGCTGGCCTGCGTTCACACCGAGCACGGGGACACCCGCCTCGTACGCGAGGTCGACGGCGCGGAGCATCGTGCCGTCACCGCCGAGCGAGATCACGACATCGAGGCCCTCCGCGAACTGCTCGAGCTCGACCGCGAGGTGCCCGAGCCCCGCACTATCCGCGTCGGGCCCGGGTACACGGACCTCCACACCGTGCTCGGCGAGGCGCTCGGCCGCGTGCTTCGCGAGCTCGCTGGAGCTGCTGCGATGGGGGTGCGGTACCAGGCCGACCGTGTGCGCGGTGGGCTGGCCACTCACGTGGCCACTCATCGGGGTGCTCATCGGCGCGCTCGGGGATGTTCGACGGCGTCGTCGACGCACGCGTCGAGCGCCCCGTTGTCGACCGGGACACCGTGTTTGCGGCAGTGGAACAGGAACTCGACGTTGCCGTCGGCACCCCGCAGCGGCGATGTCATCGCGGCGACCGCGACGAGATCGGCGGCGGCCAAGCCATCACGCACCTCGCGGAGCACCGCGCGGTGCACCCCGGGGTCGCGCACGACGCCCTTCTCGCCGACGCGGCCCCTGCCCGCCTCGAACTGCGGCTTCACGAGCAGCGCCAGATCGGCGTCGGCAGTGCTGCAACGCGCGAGCGCGGGCGCGACGGTGACGAGCGAGATGAACGACAGATCGGCGGCGACGACGCCGACCGCGCCGGCGATGGCGCGGGCGTCGAGGCCCCGCACGTTCGTGCGCTCCAACAACGTGACGCGCGGGTCGTTGCGCAGCTCCCACGCAAACTGACCACGCCCCACGTCGACCGCGACCACCTCCGCAGCACCAGCGTCGAGGAGGCAATCGGTGAACCCTCCAGCGGCCGCGCCGGCGTCGAGCGCGCGCCGGCCGCGCACATCGATAGCGAATCGGTCGAGGG
>JBBDHW010000014.1:30605-39861 GCA_040880805.1 Acidimicrobiia bacterium
GCCGCGAGCTTCTCGCCGCCGCGCGAGACGAAGCGGGGCGCATCGCTGGTGACGTGGATCGGTTCGCTTGCCTCGACCATTCGTGCGGGCACAAGCGCGGGGCTGCCACCCACGAGCACACGGCCCTCCGCGATGGCATCAGCCGCACGCGCAGGGCTCTCGAGCAGTCCCCTCCTCACCAGCTCGGCGTCGAGTCGTCGCCGTACCGTCACCCGTCCCACAATACGCGGCAATTCGGTCAGGTCAGGGCAGCAGCGCAGCAAGCAACCGTGGTGCGAGCTCGCCGACGTCGGCGGCAACGTACGGAGGCGGCGGCGACGGGATCGCCTCACCACCGGGTGGCGCGACCTCCGAGGTAACACCCGACAGCACGAGCGCGAACGGCCACCCGAGCGCGTCGGCCATCGCACCGTCGGTCGACGGGCGGTCCCCCACCATCACGCCGCGTGTGCCGAGGCGCTCGTGCACGAGCGCAACGGTGGGGGGCTCGGGCTTGCCGGCGACCTCAGGTGTTCGGCCGGATGCGGTCGCGACCGCGGCGACCAACGAACCCGCACCGGGGATCAACCCACCGTCGCCCGTGGGGTACGTGGCGTCCATGTTCGTCGCGACGAAGCGCGCACCCTCACGAAGCGCGCGAGCCGCGCGCTCCAAGGCGGCGTAGTCGAAGTCGCGGTGGAAGCCGACGACCACCGCCACGGCCGGCGGCTCACGCACGACGGTGAGCCCGGCGGATTCCAGTGCCTCGACCACACCAGGACCCGCGCAGGCCAGCACGCGCGCGCCAGTCGGCAACTCGGCGCCGAGCAGCGCGCCCGCGGCGACGGCGCTGGTGAGCACATCGTCGGATGTGGCCGGCACACCGGAGCGTTCGAGCTTGGCCACGACGTCGGCGATCACCATGCTCGAGTTGTTCGACAGGAACCCCACGCGGAGCCCCGCGTCCCGGAGCTGCGCGACCCCACCCGCGGCGGCCGGGATCGGGTCGTCACCCCGCCAGATGACGCCGTCGAGGTCGAAACACACGACCGGTGCAGTCACTGGCTTACCGTCACTGGCTTACCGTCACTGGCCTACCGTCACTGGCCTACCGTCATCGGGCGTCGTCGACCGCTCGCGACAGCGCGTTCCGGTAGTCGGCCTGGTCGGGTCGCATGGCAATCGCGAGCTTGAGGTGGCGCCGCGCACCGAGCCGGTCACCTTGGCGCAGCAGGCAGAGGCCGAGCCCGAAATGGGCGTAGTCGTTCACCGGATCGATCTCCACCGCGCGCGCGAACTCGGCACTGGCGGCGGAGAACCGGCCGGACCGGAAGTACGCGCGCGCCAGCGCCTCGCGCACCGACGCCTTGTCGGGCTCGAGGTCGCGAACACGCTCCAGCGCGACGACCGCCGCGTGCGGGTTCTCCGACTCGAGGAGCCGGGTTCCCTCCTGGAATGCCTCGTACGCCGATTCCACGCCATCTCTCCTTCGTCGCGGCTCGCTTTCGTCACGGCCCGTTCGTCAAAGCCATTTCGTCAGGGAAGGTTCGGGCGGGCGATAATCCGGGGTCCGCCCCCGACATCCGAGGAGTTGAAGCGCGCCGGTGCCCGACTTTCTTCCCTTTCCCGCCCTCCGTTACGCGACCCCGCCGTCGGGTGACGCGGACCTGAGCGCGGTCTGCGCCCCACCCTACGACGTGATCGAGCCCGAGGATCGCGCCTCGCTCCTCGCCGCCGAACCCCGCAACGCGGTGCGGCTCATCCTCCCCGACAGCTATGCCGCGGCAGCGGACTTGCTCGCGCGCTGGCAAGCCGACGGCACGCTCATCGTCGACGACACGCCCACCTTCTCCATCTACCGCATGCACTTCACCGGCGACGACGGGCTCGCCCGCGTCACCACCGGGGTGATCGGCGCGCTGGAGCTCGACCGCGACGGCGTGCTTCCCCATGAGCGGACGCTGCCGAAAGCAAAGAGCGACCGCCTCGAGCTCCTGCGCGCGACACGCGCCAACTTCGACCCGATCTGGGGGCTCTCGCTCGCGACCGGCCTCTCCGAGCTGCTCGAACCGGATGCCGCACCCGTTGCCGTCGCGGACGACCGCGATGGCGTGCGCCACGAGTGCTACCCGATCACGGACCCCGTCCGCCTCGGTGCGATCCGCGCCGCCGTGTCGGCGTCGGGCCTCGTGCTGGCCGACGGTCACCACCGGTTCGAGACAGCATGCACCTACTACGACGAACGCCGCCGCGACGACGTCGGTGCCGGGGCGATCATGACCCTCGTGGTGGAGCTCGCGCCCGAGCAGCTCTGCGTGCGCGCGATCCACCGGCTGCTCACCGACCTCCCCTCGGTCCGGATCCGCGACGCGCTCGCGTCGGTGTTCGACGTGCGCGACGCGGGCGCGAACGACGCCGCCGGTGTCGCGGCGTTGGAGGCCGCGATGCAGCGCGAACGCGCGCTCGGGCTCGTCGATGCGGAAGGGCTCGCGCTGCTCGTGCCGAGAGCCGCGCTCGACCAACGCGTCGCCGAGCTCGCTCCGCCGCTGCGCGACGTCGACGCCGCGCGCTTCGATGCCGCGGTGCTCCCCGCGCTGCCGGGCGTGTCGTTGGCGTACCGCGACGACGCCGCCACCGTCGCCGCAGCGGTCGAAAAGGGAAACGCGCAAGTGGCCGTGCTGCTGCGCCCGGTCGAAGTCGAAACGATAAGGGCCGCGGCCGCCGCGCGCCTGCGTATGCCCGAGAAGACGACGTTCTTCGCGCCGAAGCCGCGTACCGGAATGGTGTTCCGCAGCCTCGATCTGTGATCTGATCGCGGCCAGCACCCAGGGACGCGAGGAGGACCCATGGCCAGCTGGGCCGAGCAGACGAAGGAGAACGTGCAGCCCCACGTGGACGAACCGATCATCGCGGTCGGGGTTCTCCAGCCCGCCGGCATCTGGGGCTCCATCGGGGTCGGGCAATTCAGCCGTATCGCCGGGACGATCATGCGGAAGGCCGCGAACAAGAAGTCCGGCGGGCTCGGCAAGCAGGGCGAGATCAAGACCCAGATGGCGCTCGTCGCGGTCACCGAGGGCAAGCTCTACGCGTTCAACGCCAAGTCGTGGGGCCGCCAATGGCAGGTAGCAGAACCCATCGGTGCGTGGGATCGCTCAGACCTCGACATCACGACGACCAAGGCCACGCTCTCCACCAAGGTCGTCGTCGACGTGAAGTCGACCGGCGACCACTACGAGCTCGAAGCCACCACCGTGTTGCAGATGAAGGGCCACAACGACGCGTTCCTCGCCGCGCTCGAGAACTTCTCGTCCTCATCGGGAACGGCGTCGGAGTAGGTCAGTTCACGTCCCAGGTGGCGCCGGAGCCGATGAGCGCGGCAAGGTCGCCGGGACCCTGCCGCTCGACCGCGCCGACGAGTTGTCGCTGCACCTCGACTTCGTAGGTGGGACGCTCGATGTCGCGGAAGACGCCGATCGGGGTGGGCATCGTGGGTGCCGACGCGAGGCGTGCGAGCGCGAACGCGAGCGCCGGGCTCTCACGCTTCTCGTCGTGCACCAAGAGCTTGTCGAGGCCCACGTCGGCGACGTTCACGATCTCGCACTCCGCGAACTCGTTGAGGATCACGCCGCGCTCGCCGTCGGCGCCGAAACGGATCGGTTGGCCGTCGTGGAGCTCGATGAGCATCTCCGAGCGAGCTTCCTTCGCAGTGACCGCCTCGAACGCGCCGTCGTTGAACACGTTGCAGTTCTGGTACACCTCGACGAACGCCGCGCCCTTGTGGAAGTGCGCGCGCCGCAGCACGTCCATCATGTGCTTGCGGTCCATGTCGTGCGTGCGCGCCACGAACGTGGCCTCGGCGCCGAGCGCGAGCGCGAGGGGGTTGAACGGGTAGTCGAGCGACCCGAACGGCGACGACTTCGTGATCTTGCCGACCTCGCTCGTGGGCGAGTACTGGCCCTTCGTGAGCCCGTAAATCTGGTTGTTGAACATCACGATCGTGAGGTTCACGTTGCGGCGCAGCGAGTGGATGAGGTGATTACCACCGATCGACAGCGCGTCGCCGTCACCGGTGATGACCCACACGTCGAGGTCGGGTCGCGCCAGCGCGACACCGGTGGCGATCGCGGGCGCGCGTCCGTGGATGCCGTGCACGCCGTACACGTTCATGTAGTACGGGAACCGAGCCGCACAGCCGATGCCCGACACGAACACCAGGTTCTCGGGCTTCACACCCAGCTCGGGCATGAGCAGTTGCACGTTGGCGAGGATCGAGTAGTCGCCGCAGCCGGGGCACCAGCGCACGTCTTGATCGGACTGGAAGTCCTTGCGCCCGAGCTTGACCGCGGTACCGCCGCCACTGTCTCCGTTTCCTTCGGCACCAATTCCACTCACCATCGCGTCGTCAGTCATCCGAGCATCTCCAGGATCTTCGCTTCGATCTCCGCTGCGGTGAACGGCACGCCCCGCACCTGCGTGAGCGACACCGCGTCGACCAGGAACTCCGCGCGCACGAGGCGCGACAGTTGCCCGAGGTTCATCTCGGGCACCAGCACCTTCGAATAGCGCCCGAGCACGTCGCCGAGGTCGGCCGGGAACGGGTTGAGGTGCACGAGGTGCGCGTGGTCGACCGCGCCCCCAGCCGCCCGCACCCTCCGGACCGCCTCGCTGATCGCGCCCCACGTGCTCCCCCACCCGAGCACGAGCGCGTCGGCACCGCCCTCGGAGTCGACGTCGACGCCCGGGATGTCGGACGCGATGCCGGCCACCTTCGCGGCCCGGATGCGGACCATGAAGTCGTGGTTCGCGGGCTCGTAGTTGATGTCGCCCGTGCCCTCTTCCTTCTCCAGGCCGCCGATGCGGTGCATCAGGCCGGGCGTACCCGGGATCGCCCACGGGCGGGCAAGCGTGTCGGGGTCACGCAGGTAGGGCCAGAAGTCGTCGCCGTGGTTCGGCTCCTCGGCGAACGGCACCGAGATGTCGGGCAGCGCGTCGATGTCGGGCAGCAGCCACGGCTCCGCGGCGTTGGCGACGTAGCCGTCGGTGAGGATGATCACCGGCGTGCGGTACTTCAGCGCGATGCGCGCCGCTTCGAAGGCGACCTCGAAGCAGTGGCTCGGCGAGCGCGACGCGATGATCGGAACCGGCGCCTCGCCGTGACGCCCGTACATCGCGAGCAAGAGGTCGGACTGCTCGGTCTTGGTGGGCAGACCCGTCGACGGTCCACCGCGCTGCACGTCGATGAGCAGCAACGGGAGCTCGAGGCTCACCGCGAGGCCGAGGCCTTCGCTCTTGAGGTCGACGCCCGGACCACTGGTAGCGGTGACGCCGAGCTGGCCGGCGAACGCCGCACCGATGGCGATGCCGATCGCGGCGATCTCGTCTTCGGCCTGCAGCGTGCGCACGCCGAAGTTCTTGTGGCTCGACAGCTCGTGGAGGATGTCGGACGCCGGCGTGATCGGGTACGACGCGTAGAGGATCGGAAGGTTGGCGTGCTGCGCCGCCGCGAGGAGCCCGTAGGCGAGGGCGGGGTTCCCGCTGATGTTGCGGTAACGCCCCGGCGGGAGCGCGGCGGGCGGTACTTGGTACGCCGGACCGAAGAGCTCGGCCGTCTCGCCGAAGTGCAGGCCGCCTTTGAACGCGGCGACGTTGGCGTCGACCACGACCTGCCGTGACCCATACTTCTGCTGAATCCACGCGAGCGTGGGGTCGACCGGACGCGTGTACATCCACGAGATGAGACCCACGGCGAAGAAGTTCTTCGAGCGCTCCGCGTCGCGCGGCTTCACGCCGAGCTCTGTGCACGCCTCGAGCGTGAGGCTCGTCATCGGCACCTGGATCACCCGGTACGCCGAGAGCGACCCGTCTTCGAGCGGGTTCACCTCGTAGCCGACCTTGCCGAGGTTGCGCTCGTCGAAGGCGTCGGAGTTCACGAGCAGCGTGGACCCCGGCGGCATCTCCGCGAGGTTGGCCTTCAGCGCCGCGGGGTTCATGGCCACCAGCACGTTCGGCGCGTCGCCGGGCGTGACGATGTCGTGGTCGGAGATGTGCACCTGGAACGACGACACCCCTGCGATCGTCCCCGCCGGGGCTTGGATCTCCGCCGGGAAGTTGGGCAGGGTGGCCAGGTCGTTGCCGAAGATGGCACTGGCCTCGGTGAAGCGGTCGCCCGCGACCTGCATCCCGTCGCCGGAGTCACCGGCGAACCGGATCACGACGTCCTCGAGTAGCTCCGGCTCGATCGATGTGGTCTCAGTCACGTCCCTCACTCCGTTGTGTGGGGCTGAGTATGAAGGTGCTCGCTACGGCGCCCGGCCGTTGCGCGCCGGGTGATTGTACCGACCGGACCCCGGTTACCTGGGACCGGGGCCTCACCATGGGTCGCACGCTCTCGAATCGGGATACCCGATTCGCGGACACTCGCTCCTACCCGAGCACATCGAGCGCCGACTCGGCCAACCTGAGCGCGGCGGCGATTCGGCGGCGATCGCGTGCGCGACCGATCAATTCGGCCTCGACGTCGACCCGCGAACCGACGCCACCGGGACGCTGGTAGAAGCGTCGGCGTAGCTTGCCCACCACCACGACCGCGTCGCCCGGCTCGAGCGACTCCAGCCACGCAGGCGGGTCCCACACCGTCACCGGCACCGACGTGGCCCGGTCGTTGCCCGCCGGGCAGCGCACCGCCAGCGTGGCGAGGCGCGTGCCCGACTCGAGCACCCGGATCTCCGGCGCCGCCGAGCATGGCCCGCAGACCACGCTCAGGTTCACCGCGGGGAGGTCGTCGCGTTCTGCTTGCTTTGCTTCCTTGGGCATTGCCTTTCCCCTCTCGTTTCGAAACGGCGAGGGGAAGCGCGAGAGGAAGCTCGGTTGCGACCCTACGACGGGGGTAAGACACTCACCCGAGGGCGGCGCGGCGAACGGCTGCGTCGACGTACTGCGGGTCGGCTCGGCGTACCTGGTCGAACAGGTCGCGCGCACGGGCGATGTTCCCGGCGCGCTCCTCGAGATCCGCGAGCGCGTACCAGAGGCGGAGGTGGTGATCCAACGGGGCGCGCACGGGGTCGGCGCGCTTGCGGAGCAGGGTGAGCGCGTCGTCGATGCGGCCTTGGTCGGCGAGCGCGCCGGCGTACACGATGCGACCCTCGGCGACGACGTCCCCCGACGGCGACACCGCCGCAAGCTCCTCCCAGGCGGTCTCGACCTTCCGCCAGCGGCGCTGCGCCCGGTAGCAGTCCATGAGCACCGGGTTCTGGTCGACGGCGTCGGAGAGCTCCGCATACGCCTCGAGCTCCTTCACCGCCGCGTTGTAGTTCCCGATGCGGTACTGGCACAGCCCCACGAGCTCGCGCACGCTCGGCGAGTCGGGAAGTTGATCGCGGAGGGGACGGAGGATGCGCAGCGCTTCGCGCTCGCGATCGTGCGAGTACGCGTCGGCCGCATCCATCAGGCGCTTGAACAAGCGGTCGGCGTTGCGGCCCGCAAGCCGCGACACCTCCTGCTCCACGTCGGCGGGCCCACTGCGACGGCGACGGCGCGGTTTGGCCGGCGCGCGCGCCGCGGGCTTCCGGCTCGGCTTCGGCTCGGCCGGCTTCGGGCGTTTGCCCACGACTCGCAGCGCGGGCCGCTTGCTTTCGTCGCGGCGGCGCGGCGGCTCGTCGGGTCGCCGCCGGCGCGGCGGCTCGTCGCCGTCTTCCTTGTGGTACGGGCCGAACCCGTCGGTGCGCTTCTGCGGACGCCCCCGGCGGGATCCCGAGCCCGAACGTTCGGCGGAACGCCCGCGCCCGCTCCTGCGACTTGATTGGCCCGATCGATCCTTCGAGCGACCGTCGTCCTTGCGCTCCGGCGCGCGTCCTCGTTCACCGCCGTCACGAGAGGAGGCGGACCGCTTCCCGGATTCGCGGCGCGATGAACCGCCGGCCTTCCGCGCGGGTGGACGGCCGCGTCCGGTGCTTCGTCGGTCGTCTGCCATCGTCCTCGCGCGTCTGTTGGGGGTGTGTCAGCGTAGTGACACGAGCGTCGGTCCTTGTTGAAAGGACCCGAGAAGCCGGGCAATGGTGATGAGCGAGATCTCTGAGCGGTACCGGAAGGTGGCCGGACGGTTCACCGAGCGAGCGAGGGCAGTGCCCGACGCCGCGTGGGACAACCCCGCGCCCTGCGAGGGGTGGGTCGCTCGTGACGTCGTCCGCCACATGGTGGAGTGGATCCCGTCGTTCTTCCCCGCCAGCACCGGCGTCGAGGTCCCGACGGTGCCGTCCGTCGACGAGGATCCGGTCGGCGCGTGGGTGAGCGTCAGTTTCAGTACGGCCCCCGGGTCGACGTCCCCGCGACGGGGACGAGCAGACCCGACTCATCGCGTTCACCGGACGCCACCCCTAACGAAGGAGAGGAACCGTGAGCAGGGTGATCGTGTCCGAGTTCGTGACCCTCGATTGCGTCATGGAGGCTCCGGGCGGCGAGCCAACGCACCTGCATTCGGGCCGCGTCGGTGGCGGCAAGCGCTTCTTTCCGGAATCGCGCCAGAAGAAGCCGCTGCGGCTCGCGGACACCAAGACGTTCCCCTCGGGCGTGGTCGTCCACACCTACCACCCGGCCGGGAGCTGAGCGCGACGCGGGAGATCGTGAGAGAGGCAAGCGCCCCCGCCGCTGCAATGCCTGCGCGACGGGGGCTGCTCGTCGAAATCCCGGCGGTGACCTACTCTCCCGGAGGGTTTCCCCTCAAGTACCATCGGCGCTGGCGGTCTTCACTTCCGTGTTCGGAATGGGAACGGGTGTTTCCCCGCCGCAATGACCACCGGAAACCTATTCAGTTTTTGGTGTGTTGGCTCCCTAAAGAGCTCCAGAGCGAGCACGAGCATGCGGAAGAAAGATCCCAAGCCCTCGGCCGATTAGTACCGGTCGGCTGAACACGTTGCCGTGCGTACACCTCCGGCCTATCAACCTGGTCGTCTACCAGGGGCCTTACCCGGTTAACCCGGTGGGAGATCTCATCTCGAGGCTGGCTTCGCGCTTAGATGCTTTCAGCGCTTATCCGTTCCGCAGGTCGCCAACCAGCCATGCCCTTGGCAGGACAACTGGCACACGAGAGCTGCGTCCGTCCCGGTCCTCTCGTACTAGGGACAGCTCCCCTCAAATCTCCTACGCCCGTAGAGGATAGGGACCGAACTGTCTCGCGACGTTCTAAACCCAGCTCGCGTACCGCTTTAATGGGCGAACAGCCCAACCCTTGGGACCTGCTCCAGCCCCAGGATGCGACGAGCCGACATCGAGGTGCCAAACC
>JBBDHW010000015.1 GCA_040880805.1 Acidimicrobiia bacterium
TGGCGACGGCCCAACAGCTGGTGGCAGGCCGCAAGCGCGGTTCGGGCCGACGCCGAACGACCGGAGCACTGCGGATGCAAAGGAGGAGGAGGGGCGACGACTACGGTCCATCGGACAGCACAGGGGAGAGAGGGCCGCCGAGATCGATCTCGTCGAGTTCGCACCCGAGCCTGGGTTGACGGGAGATTTGCAAGGAAACTGCTCGCTCGAGCGTCTCAACGACGATGGGACGATTTGGCGGCAGTGTGCGGCCTTCTCGAACCGGTGTGTACATGGCCTCGGTGACTCTGTGCGCGGCGGGAGTGCCGTTCGTGCGCGCCGCGCTATGCCAGCGCGCTCGTGACCGCGGCCAAGCTCGATCTCGATTACCGCGCGACCGTGTGCTCGCTCCCGGACCCGACGTCTCCCTGATCATGACGGTTGCCGCCTGTCGAGAACGCTCGCTAGGGTCGCTTCGTCCCGTCCTTCGTGGTCCGCGTCGAGCACTCTTTGCTGCGGCGCGCAGGGAAACTGTGGAAGAACCGGCGCGACGAGTCCCGTTCGAGCTCGAGATCCACCAGGGTGCCCTCACTCCGTCGTTCGTCCAGCTCTACGAGGAGAGCTTCGGATCAATGGTCCGTCTCGCAGTGGCGCTCACGGGTTCGGAAGCGTCGGCAGAAGACCTCGTTCAAGATGCGTTCGTCCGCGTCCACGCTCGTTGGGGCCGCATCACCACACCCACCGCTTACCTGCGTCGCGCCGTGGTCAACGCGTGTCGATCGGCGGGACGCCGTGCGACGCGCGAGCGCGCGGCGTCCTTCCGAGAGCGCGCGACGACCGACTCGTTGAACGCCGACGAGTTGTTTGATGTGCTGGAGAGGCTGCCGTATCGACAGCGCGCCGCGCTCGTCTTGCAGTTCTACGAAGGTCTCTCACAAGCCGAGATCGCGGACGTACTCGGGTGCCGCGAGGGCACGGTTGCCTCGCTCGTGCATCGCGGACTCGCGCAACTGAGGAGGGTGGTCGAACGGTGAGCGACGACGAGTTGGCGAAGTCGCTCGAGCGAAGCATCGAGCTTCGCGTCCGCAAATTGTCGCCGCGGGCAGACATCGAGGACCTCTTTGCTCGAGTGGGGCGCCGAGCGACTCGCCAACGGCGTGCGTTCGTGGCTGGCCTTGTCGCAGTCCTCGTCGCCGCGGGATACGCCGGCTACCTGATCGGAAACGCGAACGAAGCTTCCGGCACTCGCGCGGTCGCTGCACAGAGCGATGGCTTGCCGAGCCCTGAAGCGTCGTCCTCGGCTCTCGAACCGGCCGACGTCGACGCCGCACGCGCCGCAATCGCTCAGGCGTTTCGCGACGCTTTCGCGGGAAGCACCCCGGAGAGGACGAGAGTTGCCGCGCTCCAGGACGGAGACTCGCTCCAAGGTTTTCGCCGCGAGGTCTTGACCTACGCGGAGCTTCACGGTTACACGAGTGAGCAGCTCGACGGAATCTCGATCAACGTTCTCGATGTCGCCTTCATCGATCAGACCCACGGGGCTGTGCGCTTCACCGTCACGGTCCCGGAACACGGTGACGTGCTCGTCGATCGAGTGGGGTACGCCGTCTTCGACGGCGGTCGCTGGAAGGTCGCGGTCCGCACCGCCTGTGACCTGCTCTCCCTCGGCGGACTCCGCCAACGGTGCCCGCCGCAATGAGCGGCTCTCGTCAGGACGCGGCGCGGGGCTGGAGCGGGGGAGAGCGGGCCAGGTGGCGTTCCGCGAACGTAACGAGCGGTGGTAACCGGCAACAATGGCGGCCGCGACCACAGGCACTCCAAGATCTGTGGCACATTTGTCGCCACGGGCAAACGATCGGAGCACTGCGGATGCAAAGGAGGAGGGGCGACGCGCGACGACGCGTGCGCCCGCGCGGTGTCGTCGCCCTCGCGTCGCTGATCACCGTCACCTTCGCGCTCGCGGGCTGCAGCGGTGGCGGGGACACCGACAACGCGACGGTGATCGAGGCGGGACCGGTCGACATCAAGCTCCCCCAGGGCTACAAGGTCGTGCACGGGAAGATCGTGGCGCCCACGAGCAAGCTGGCATCGGCGTCGACACCCGCGTCGGGGGCATCGGGAGCTACGGCCGCGGCTGACTCCTCGACCGGAACCACCATCCCCCTCGACAACAAGGAGGACCCCACGAAGACGCTGTTCGCCGCGCTCGGGAAGTTCCGCACCTGCCTCGACGATCTCGGGGTGAAGTTCATCGGCGCCCCCAACGCGGCGGATCCGAGCTCGCCGACCAACGACCCCAGCTACCTCGAGAGCCTCACCACCTGCGCGGCACGCTCCAACATCGTGCAGGCGCTGCAGGCGTCCCAGGGCGCGAACGACAACCTGTCGCCCGCGGACATCGAACGGCGGAACAAGGGTTACCTGATATGGCGCTCCTGCATGATCGATCGCGGGTGGAAGATCGACAAGCCGAAGCCCGACAGCCAGGGGCGGCTCTTCGCGTTCGGCGGCTCCGGCGGCTCGCAGAGCCAGATACAAGCGCCGCCGGGCAAGGACCTGCTCTCCAGCAAAGACGTGGAAGAGTGCGCGGGCAAGGCACAGAAGGCGACCGGGCTCTAGGAAGCTGAGAAGCGGGGGACCGAAGCGTGCGGAAATGGATCCTGGCGGGGATGGCGGCGGTCCTCGTCGTCGGCGGGGGCATCGTGTACTTCTCGTCGAGTGGTGGCAGCTCGGACTCCAAGCCGCTGTTGATCACGGCGACCGCTCAACCGCGCGACCTGCGCGACGAGGTGACCGTGCAGGGCACGCTGGGCCGCGTCGAGCAACGGACCGTCAACAGCGTGAACGAAGCGGCGCAGGTGAGCCAGGTCTACCTCGACGATGGCGCGACGCTCACGGGCAACGAAGCCATCCTCGCGCTCGACGGCCGCGACTCGGTCACCGCGGTGGGCGCGTTCGCGTTCTTCCGGAAGCTCGACGTCGGGGCGGAGGGAACCGACGTCCGGCAGCTCGAGCAGATCCTGAAGGCCGCCGGATACTCGCCGGGCACCGTCGACCAGCTCTACACCGTGCAGACCAGCTTCGCGCTCGCGCAGTGGCAGGCCGCGCACAACTACCCCGGAGCGACGCCACAGACCACGCAGACGGTGAACGTGGCGCTCCAGCAGGGAGCCGGGTACGAGCTCGGCCAGGAGACGTCGGCCGGTTTGACGATCGGTCCGCCACCGATCGCCAAGGCCGCCGCCATCTTCCGTCCCACCGGCGTGAGCCCCGCCGTGGGCGAGGAGCTCACGATCGTCTCGACGTCCAGCGTGGTGAACAAGCCGGCCCCGGCCACTTTTGTCGTGAGCGCGAGCGTCACGAGCCCATCGCCGATCTCGTTCACCGTGTCACTCGGGGGCACCGCGACCTCGAACGATGTGATCGCCCCGGTTGGGTCGTTCACCCTCCCCGCCAACGCCCCGTCGACGACGATCCAGATCCTCACCAAGCCGGACACGCTGGTGGAGCCGAACAAGACGCTGACGGTCTCGCTCGACGCGGACCCCCCGAACTACAGCGTCGGCTCGCCCGGCTCGGCGACCACCACGATCGTGTCCCACGCCGTGCCGCAGCTCACCCTCACCGGTTCGACCACGGTGCAGCAGGGGCAGTCGGCGACCATCACCGTGACCGCCGACCAGGCGCCCCTGAACACCACGCAGGTCGGCCTGAACGTCGGTGGCAGCGCGACGCCCGGCACCGACTATGCGTCGTTCCCGCCGGTCGTCACCCTCGCTGCCGGCCGCACCACGACCACGCTCACGATCACCACGAAGACCAGCTCGGTGGTCAAGCCCAACCGGAGCATCGTGATCGGCTTGGCGCCGGCCGCGGCGTACACGGTCGGGCCGGTGAATACCGCGACGATCACCATCGCGGGCGCCAGCGGCGACGCCGCGCGTCCAGTGGTGACGATCACCGCGGGCAACCTGCGCATCACCGCGGGCCAGGGTCAACCCGCGCAGTTCACGATCGCGCTCGACCGCGCCCTCAGTGAAGAGCTCCAGGTGAACATCGCCTTCGGCGGGGATGCCGTGGCCGGGTCCGACTACAACCCGCCGGGCGGGCTGCTCACCGTGCCCCCGGGGCAAACCGCGCTTCCCGTGACCGTTCCGATCCTCGACAACGGTCTGGTTCAGCCGGACAAGCTGTTGGTGGTGTCGGTGCTCCTGAGCCCGGGCTACGTCGTCGGCGACCCCGGCGCCGCGCTGTCGGTGATCGTGTCCACGAATCTGCCCGAGGTCAACATCGTCGGCGGTCCGGCAGCTGTCGGCCTGGGTGGCGGTGCGGTGTTCACGATCATTGCCGACCAACCGCCCATCAAAGACACATCGATCTCGTACACGGTGACCGGTTCTGCGAAGCAAGGTACGAACATCGTGCCGCTCACCGGTACCGCGTTCCTGCCCGCGGGTGAGACCAGCGTCACCGTTCCCGTGCTCACGCTCAACACCAACGTCTACTTCGTGCCGACCGACATCATCGCGGGGAAATACCCCACGCGCCTGGGTGAGGTGTTCGTGGAAGAGGGCGACGTCGTGGTCGCGGGTAAGCCGTTGTTCTCGCTCACCGAGACCTCGTTCGCGGTCACGCTCGACACCAGCGCCGCCGACCGCACGAAGCTGAAGGTCGGACAGAGCGTCACCGTCCAGCTACAGGGTGGCGACGGGACGGCCCCCGGCGTGATCTCCGAGCTCGACGACAACGTCACCACCGATCCGGATACGAAGAAGCAGACCTACAAGGGGACGGTGCAGGTCGAGGGTGAGCTCGGTGCCGCCGACGGGGCACCGGTCACGATCGAGGTGGTCCTCGAGGAGCGTGTCGGTGCTCTGACCGTACCCATCGCGGCGGTCAAGCAGAACGGTTCGGGGGACGACGTGGTGCGCGTGATCGATCTCGACCACGGTGGCCGGACGCGCGAAGTGCGGGTGAAGACCGGGCTCTCGGAGGGTTCCTACATCGAGATCCAGTCGGGTCTGCGCGCCAACCAGGTCGTGGTCGTCGAGGTCGATCAGGGGTCGCAGGGATGACCGCGGTGACCAACGGGTCGCCGCTCCTCGAGCTCACCAACGTCTCCCGCGTCTACGGCGAGCAGGTGAAGGTCTACGCGCTGCGCGACGTGTCGTTGCAGATCCACGCCGGCGATCTTCTCGCCATCGTCGGGCCGTCGGGTTCGGGCAAGTCGACGATGCTCGGGCTTCTCGGCGTGCTCGACCGACCGACCGAGGGAACGGTGGAGATCTCGGGAGTCGATACCGGGACGCTCGACGACGCGGCCCGGTCGAAGCTCCGCGGCGAGTCGGTCGGCTTCGTGTTCCAGCAGTTCCATCTGATCCCGCACTTGAGCGCGCTCGGCAACGTCGCGACCGCGCTGCTCTTCCGCGGCCTGAGCCGGGCCGAGTGCCGTGACCGTGCCACGCGTGCGCTCGAACAGGTGGGCCTCGCGCCTCGAGCCGACCATCGCCCGCTGCAACTCTCCGGCGGGGAACAGCAGCGCGTGGCGATCGCGCGCGCGATCGTCACCGAACCGATCATGGTGCTCGCCGACGAGCCCAGCGGCGCGCTCGATTCGCAGAACGCGGGGATCGTCATGGAGATCTTCGCGAGTCTCGAGTCTCGCGAACGGGCCGTCGTGCTCGTGACGCACGACCCCCGGATCGCCGCGACCACCAAGCGAGTGGTCTCGATGCTCGACGGGGAGATCGTCGCCGACGAACGCCAAGTGCCGGTTCCGTTCCAAGGACACGTGTGAGCCGCGCCCGCGAGCTGTTCTCGGTCGCGGCCACAGGGATCGCCGCCCGCAAGGTGCGCACCCTGCTGATCCTGCTCGGGCCGGTCGCGGGCGTCGCCGCGATGGTCGGCGCAGTGGGTCTCACGGAGTCCGCCAAGGGCGACCTCCGCGAGAAGCTCGCCGAGCTCGGTACCAGCCTGATCACCGCCGAAGCGGCGGGCACGTTCGGCCAACAGAACCCCACGTTGCCGAAGGACGCGGTGCACCGGGTCGAAGCGTTGCCGACGGTGATGCGCGCGTCGGCGGTCTCGGAGATCGCCGGTGTCGTGACGCTCCCGAACGCGGGTTCCGCGGACTTCTACCAGGCGTTTCCCGTGCCGGTGCTCGCCGCCGACGGTGCGTTGCCGGGCGTGCTCGAGGTCCCGTTGCGCAGCGGTCGTTGGTTGCGCCAAGGCGATCGGAAGAACAAGGCGCGGGCGGTGGTGATCGGGGCCGGGCTCGCCGATCAATACGCAGTCGTGCCCGGCGAGATCCGCACGATCACCCTCAACGAGATCGACTACGGCGTCGTCGGCGTGCTCGACCCAGTCGCGCTCGACCCGAACCTCGACAACGCCGCGTTCGTGACGCAGTGGTCCGCCAAGCACGACTTCGACACCGAGGGTGAGCCCACCAAGATGTACATACGCGCCGCCGGCGGGACCACCAACGAGACCAACGACGCGATCGCCACTGCTATCAGCCTCGGCGGCACCGACGAGGTCTCGACGAAGATCCCGAGCGATGCGCTGGAGGCGTCGGCCCAGGCCGACAAGACACTCCAGCAGACGGCCCTCTTCGCCGGGTTACTCGCGCTCGCGATCGGCGGGCTCGGGATCGCCAACGTGATGTCGATCTCGGTGATCCAACGCTCGTCGGAGATCGGGATCCGGCGCGCCCTCGGGAGCACGCGCTCCTTGATCGCGCTCCAGTTCCTGCTCGAAGCGCTGTTCGTCGGGATCCTCGGCGGTGTGATCGGGGCGCTCGTCGGTGTCGGGGTGGTGTACCTCGTCTCCGGTCTCGCCGATTGGGTCGTCGTGATCAACTACGGGAAGATGCCCCTCTGGATCGGGCTGGCCGTGGGTGTGTCCGTCGTCGCCGGGCTCTACCCCTCGGTGAAGGCGGCCCGCCTGGAGCCGCTGGAGACCCTCCGCCTCGGGTGAGAACCTCTAGCCTCGAACGATGAATCTTCCGAGCATCGAAGGGCCGGTCACCGGGGGGAACGGCCCCTTCGTCGGCGGAGTTGCGGCGGGCCTCGCCGAGCACGACTACACGCAGACGGAGTACTTCCTCGCCGGCACCGCCGACGCGTACGAGGTCACCGGCGACGGTGCGACGAAGACGGTCGACTCCGCCGACTACCGCACGCGCATCCTCGTCTACCGCCCGGCCGACGCCGCGCGCTTCAACGGCACCGTCGTCGTCGAGTGGCTGAACGTGAGTGGCGGGGTCGACGGATCACCCGACTGGACGTTCCTGCACCGCGAGATGATGCGGAGCGGGTACGCCTGGGTCGGCGTGTCGGCGCAGTCGGTGGGCGTGCACGGTGGCCAATCCCTCGTCGCAACCGCGAACGCGATGGGTCTCACGGAAGTGGATCCCGAGCGCTACGGGCCGCTCGCGCATCCCGGCGACGTCTTCTCCTTCGACATCTACACCCAAGCCGGGGCGGTTGCCCGGGGCGTCCCCGGAACTGCGCTCGCCGAGCTCCCGGTGGAGCGCGTGATCGCGATCGGCGAGTCGCAGTCGGCGATGCGGCTCACCGCCTACGTCAACGTGGTCGACGCGATCGCGCAGGAGTACGACGGCTTCTTCGTGCACGCGCGGGGTCGCTCGGGGTCACCGCTCGACGCGAGCGGGCCGATGCGCGACCCGTCGGCGCCACCCGAGCCCTTCCGCGAGGGCCTGCGCGTACCCGTGCTCTGCTTCGAGGCCGAGACCGACCTCATCGGCTTGGGCTACTACCCGGCGCGCCAGCCCGACAACGACAAGTTCCGCTTGTGGGAGGTGGCGGGCACGTCGCATGCCGACGTGTACACGTTCATTGCGGGTTTCGTCGACAGCGGTGCGCTCCCGATCACCGAGCTCGCCGCGCTGTGGGCGCCGACGACGTCGCCGATGGGCTTCGAGCTGGACCAGCCCATCAACACCGGTCCGCAGCACTACGTGCTCCAGGCCGCGCTCGCGCACTTCGACCGCTGGCTGCGCGACGGCACGGCGCCACCGTCCGCACCGCGGCTCGAAGTACAGCCGGGTGAACCGGCCACGTCGTTCGTCGTCGACGAGCACGGCATCGCGCGCGGCGGCATTCGCACACCGCACGTCGACGTGCCGATCGCGACACTGTCGGGTCTCGGCAACGGCGGTGCAGCGATCTCGTTCTTGTGCGGCACGACGATCCCGTTCAGCGCGGAGAAGCTCGCCTCGCTCTACACCAGCAAGCGCGACTACTGCGCGAAGTTCGACGCGGCCACCGACGCCGCCGTCGCCGCCGGCTTCTTCCTCGAAGCCGACGCCCCCGAGATCAAGGCGATCGCCGCCGAGCTCTACCGCGGTTAGCAGCGAACCGGCGTCGTTCGAGTCGGTTATACCGACTCTGCTGACGCCGGTTGAGTGTCAGCGGCCGGAGAAGGTTGCTTTGCCGGGGCCGTCGGCGAGGAAGCTCTGGATGCCGGTGGTGGCATCCTCGGTCTCGAAGACCTCGGCAAAGCCGCCGGCCTCGAGATCGAGCGCATCGCCGAGCGGGAGGTCGAAGCCCTCGTCGATCACGCGCTTGGCGATCCCCATCGCGACGACCGCGCCCGCGCCGAGCGACGCCGCCCACTCGAGCGCGGCGTCGAGCGCACCGCCCGCGGGCACGACGCGGTCGACGAGCCCGAGCGCGACCGCCTCGTCGGCCTTGACGTGCCGACCGCTCCAGATGAGGTCCTTCGCCCGCGCGGGCCCGACGAGCCTCGACAGCCGCTGCGTACCACCCGCGCCCGGGAAGATGCCGAGTTGGATCTCGGGAAAGCCGAGACGCACGCCGTCACCGGCAACGCGCAGGTCGCACGCCAGCGCGAGCTCGAAGCCGCCACCCAGCGCGAAGCCCTCGATCGCCGCGATCACCGGCCGCGGGATCGATCCGAGCGCATCGAACGCGGCGCGGAACGCGGCCGTGACGCGCGGCGCTGCGTCAACCTCGGTGAACTCCGAGACGTCGGCACCCGCGGCGAGCGCTTTCGCGTTGCCGGTCACGACGACGGCCTTCAGGTCGTCGTCGTGCGCGAGCACGTCGGCGTGCGCGGCGATCTCTTCGAGCAGCGCGATCGACAGCGGGTTCAGCGGCGGGCGGTTGAGCCGGAGCAGCGCGATGCCATCGCGCCGTTCCGACTGCAAGATCGGATCGGCCACGCTACTTCGCGTAGTCGAAGAAGCCGCGCCCCCGCTTGCGGCCGAGCAAGCCGGCTTCCACCATGCGGCGGAGAAGGGGCGGCGCCGAGTAGAGCGGCTCCTTGAACTCCTCGTACATGGAGTCGGCAACCGCCTTGATGGTGTCGAGGCCGATGAGGTCGGCGAGCGCGAGGGGACCCATCGGGTGCGAGCAACCCTCCACCATGCCGGCATCGATGTCGTCGGCAGACGCGAAGCCTGAATCGAGCATCCGGATCGCCGAGAGCACATACGGCACGAACAGGAAGTTCACGATGAAGCCGGCACGGTCGCGCGACCGGATGACGCGCTTGTCCAGCTTCGTAGTAACGAACTCCTCCACTTGATCGGCAGCAGCCTCGCTCGTGACGATCGACGGGATCAGCTCGACCAGATGCTGCACGGGTACCGGGTTGAAGAAGTGGAGCCCGAGCACGCTCTCCGGGCGCTGCGTGGCCATCGCGATCTTCATGATCGGGATCGACGACGTGTTCGAGGCGAGGATCGCTTCGTCGTCCTCGAGGATCTTGTCGAGCTTCCCGAACACCTCGAGCTTCTCGTCGACCGACTCGATGATGGCCTCGATGACGAGCTCACGGTCGGCGAGGTCGCCGAGGTCGGTGGTGAGCAGCAAGCGGGCGAGGACGGCCTCGCTCCCCGTCTCGTCGAGCTTGCCGCTCCGCACCGCACGGGACAGCGACGTCTCGATGCGCTCGAGCCCCGCGGCAGAGGTCTTGGCGTCGGTCTCGCACACGATCACGTCGGCCCCGGCCCTCGCGCACACTTCCGCGATCCCGGAACCCATGAGCCCGGCGCCGACGACGCCGACCCGCTCGATTCCCACGTGAACCCTCTCGGTAAGATTTGGCTCGTCAGGTTTGGTCGTCAGGTTTGGTCATCGACCAATTCGGTCGCCGCAGTGTAGGGATCGACAACCCCCGCAGCGACTCGAGCAGCCACGCTATCGAAGCGGGCTCCGCTGCAGATGTCATCGGCGCGCTTGGCCACCCGCTCGAGCACGATCCCGCGCAACTCGTCCCGAACGCGCAGTTCGCGCCGACGGGCCAGTTCCCCGGACGCCTCGAGGTAGCGCCGGTGGCCGGTCACCGCGTCGACCAGCTCGTCGAGACCGCGACCCTCGATGGCGACGGTGGGCACGATGGGAGGCACCCACTCCCGTGGTCCGTCCTGCGGTTCCTCCACCGAGGCGCCCAGCATCAACATCCCGTGCAGGTCGTTGACGGTCACCTCGACGCCACCGCGATCGGCCTTGTTCACGACGAACACGTCGCCGATCTCGAGCAGGCCGGCCTTGCTGGCCTGGATCGCGTCGCCCCAACCGGGCGTGACGACGACAACGGTCGTATCGGCGGTTCCGGCCACGGCCACCTCGACCTGACCGACTCCCACCGTCTCGACGAGGATCCACGCGTAGCCCGCGGCATCGAGCACGCGCACCGCGTGCGGTGCCGCGCGCGAGAGTCCGCCGAGCTCCCCGCGCGTCGCCATCGAACGGACGAAGACGCCGTCGTCGGTGTCGTGGTCCTGCATGCGCACGCGGTCGCCGAGGATCGCACCGCCGGTGAACGGGCTCGTTGGATCGACCGCGATCACCGCAACGCGCTCACCGGCACCGCGGAGCCGGCCGACGAGTCCGTCGGTGAGCGTGGACTTGCCCGCACCGGGCGCTCCGGTGAGGCCGACGACGGCAGCATGCCCGGCCGCGGTGGGCGGCAATGCTGCGAGCGCGTCACGCGCGGCCTCACCGCCCGACTCGACGATGGTGAGGAGTCTGGCGAGTGCGGCGCGGTCGCCGTGGCCTGTCGCGTCGACCAGCGCCGCGACCGGCGACGTCACTCTTCGATGGAGTCGTCGACGACCGCGGTGACGCCCGGCGCGCGGTCCATGATGATGCGCTCCACTCCGGCCTTCAGGGTTTGCATCGAGATGGGGCAGGTTCCGCACGCGCCGACCAGAGAGACGTGGACCACACCGTCGTCGTCGAGCTCCTGAAACTCGATGTCGCCGCCGTCGCTCTGGAGCGCCGGGCGGATGAGCTCGATGGCATCGCGGATGCGCTGCTCCAGCTCGGCGGGTTCGAGATCGGTGTCGATCGGCATGAGAACGTCCTTCACTCTCGGCTCGCTCGCTACGCCGAAGGGTACCTGCGGCGCGGCCGCTCACTCCCTATCGGCTCGCTCCGGCCTCACCGCTATTCGCGCACCCGGAGCACGTTGGCCCCCAGCACTTGCAGGGTCGCGGCGAGGTCAGGGTAGCCACGGTCGACGTGATGGGGGTCGAGCACGACCGTCTCCCCCTCGGCCGCGAGGCCCGCGATCACCAGCGCCGCCCCCGCCCGCACGTCGAGAGCCCGCACGGGGGCTCCCGACAGCCGAGGCACGCCCCGCACGACGGCATGGCGCCCCTCGTGCCGGACGTCGGCACCCATCCGGTTGAGCTCCGGGACGAACCCGAGACGGTTGTCGAAGACGTTCTCGGTGACGATGGCGGTGCCCTCGGCGATCGCCAGGAGCGCGACCACGAGCGGGAGGAAGTCGGTCGCGAAGCCCGGGAAGGGGAGCGTGGCGACGTCGACGGCACGCAGCCGATCGTCGGCGCGGGCCCAGATCCCGTCGGGCGTGGGCGACACCTTGAGTCCCATCTCGCCGAGCTTGACCGCGATCAGCTCGACGTGTTCGATACGCGCGCCCTCGATCGTGATCTCACCGCCGGCAATTCCGCACGCCATGAGAAGCGTGCCGGTCTCGATGCGGTCGCCCATGATCTCGGCGTCGACTGGCTCGAGCGACTCCACACCTTCGACCTCGATGGTCGACGTTCCCGCGCCGAGCACGCGCGCGCCCATGCGGTTCAACATCGCCGCGAGCTCGGTGATCTCGGGCTCGCGCGCCGCGTTCTCGATCACGGTCTGCCCCTTCGCGAGCACCGCGGCGGTGAGCAGGTTCTCGGTGGCGCCGACGCTCGGGAACTCGAGCACGATGCGCGCACCTCCGAGGCGGTTCACCCTTCCTTCGATGAAGCCGTGGACGACCGTCAGGTCGGCGCCCATCGCCCCGAGGCCACGCAAGTGCATGTCGAGCGGACGGCTCCCGATGTTGTCGCCCCCGGGCATCGCGACGCGCGCCTCGCCGCAACGCGCGAGCAGCGGACCGAGCACGTTCACCGACGCGCGCAGTCGGGTGACGAGCTCGTAGGGCGTCTCCGGATCGAGCGGGCCCGACGTGTCGATACTGAGCTCGCGCTCACCGGTCCAGGCGACCTCGGCGCCGACCGCGCGCATGACGTCGATCATCACGTCGAGGTCGGTGACGCGGTCCATGTTGCGCAGCGTCGTCACGCCGGGTGCGAGGAGCGCGGCGGCCATCTGCTTCAGGCCGAGGTTCTTGGTGGCGCCCGAAACGCGCACGCGCCCGGAGAGCCGCTCGCCCGCGAGCACGACGAACGCGTCGGTCATCGGGCCCGCGCTCCGGTCACTCGGCACTCCCGTCACTCGGCGAAGCTGAGCGGGAGGTCGCCCTCGCGCTCGGGCACCGGGATGCGCCACACCTCCATGGGCTGCACGATCCCCGGGATCGGCCGGTACCCGAGCGGTACGGCGCCGAACTCTTCGCCCACCGCCGCCGCAACCGCGGTCGTCGCGAGGATCTCACCGGGCCCCGCCGCATCGCAGAGACGCGACGCGAGGTTGATCGCCATCCCGATGAAGTCGTCGCCCTCGAAGAGGATCACCGGACCGGCCGCGATTCCCGTGCGAAGCGGGAGCACGATGTCGGCGCTCTCGAGCTGCTCCGTGAGATCGAGCATGCCGGCCACGATCGGGCGAACTTCGGTGGAGACGAACATGCAGCCGTCACCGAACCACTTGCCCACCCGGATCCCGTGGTCAGGAGCAAGCCGGCGCACCAACGCCCGGAACGTGGAGAGCACCGCGACCGCTTCCTCGTCGCCCAGCGTGTCGTTCATACGGGTGAACCCACACATGTCGACGAACGCAAAGCACCGGTGGACCCGCATGCCAACAGTTTGGCAAACCGCACGCGGGATCGGCGGATTGGTCCTGTCTATGGGTCGCTCACTACGAGCCGGGATACCCGGCTCGTGGCCGTTCGCTCCTGACTATGGGTCAGTCGCCCGCCCCGATCTCGACGGCATACACGTTGTAGAGGAGCTCGGCGCCCCGGCGCCGGTGCTGGGCGAGGAGACGGACGACCTCCGCGGTGACGCCTGCGAGCCGTTCGTCGTCGATGCCGGCACCCTCCCCGAGGAGCCCCGCAGCGCGGTCCATGGCGGTCGCGATGACGGCGTGGTCACGCTTGAGCCGGTCGACCTCGGGCGCGGCTTCGGCAGGAGCGTCGTCGAGCAGCTCCTCGAACAGCCCTCCCCCGCCCTCGGCGTACTCGACATGCAGGTCGAACGCGGAGCGCAACGCCGTGAGCGCGTCGGCAAGTGCCACCGAGTCGGCCGCCGACTCGCACGCCGCGGCGAACGCGTGGTGGGCCTCGCGGAGCGCGTCGCGCTGCGGCTGGACCCGATCGACTGCCTTGGCTGTGCGGTCAACGTCACTCGGCATACGACCCCCTCACGGTATTGGCCTGTGGGCGCGGGCCTCGGCGTGTCCACCATTGGACGCCGGATCGGTGCCCCGCGTCAACGTGGCAGTACCCGAACCCACTCGGTCGCACCCGCCGCGACCTCCTCGAGCACGTCGGCGGCGGTCCGGCCGCTCGACTTCAACGGCCGGTAGCCGTGGTCGGCGGTGTCGATCCAGTGGAACGTGACCTTCCCCTCGACGCCGCGCGCCGCCTTCGTGAGCTCGGCCTTACCGGCAAGGGCGTCGCGCGTTCCGCTCGCGAACAGCACCGGCACGCGCAAGCGCGGGAAGTGTTCGGCGCGCTGCTGGTCGGGTTTGCCGGCCGCGTGCAACGGATACCCGAGCAGGAGCAGTCCGAGCGCGGGGACGGGATCCTCCTCCGCGCCCACGACGAGCGAGCAGTAGCGGCCGCCCATCGAGCGTCCACCGAGCACGAGCCGATCGGGCGGGAGCTTCGAACGGCGCGCAAGCTCCGTGCACGCTTCGCGCGTCGCCGCATCGAGCACTTTCGGCCGGTCGGGTGCGTTCTTCCCTGCGCTCCGGTACGGATAGTTGAAGCGCAACGACGGGATGCCCGCATCGGCCAGCGCGTCGGCCACAACGAGCAGCGCCGCTCCGTACATGTCGGAACCCGCTCCGTGCGCGAGCAGCACCGCGCGATCGGCCCCTCGCTTCGGCCCCTGCCACGCGTACTCGGTCACCTGCTTCTCGGCCATGCGCGAACGGAGGCTACTTTGCTGCCGTGGCTGATCGCTTGCTGTTCGTCACTCAGGTCGCGCCCTATCGCGACGGGCCCGCGGGCGTGCACGGGGTGCTCGACCAGGCCGCGGTCGGCGTTTCGCAGGTCGCCGAGCTGCACGGCCTGGCAACACGACGGGTCGACGATGTCCGTACGATCGAAGCGGCCGCGTTGCGCGACGCACGCGCGCTCGCACTCTTCACGATCGGCGAGACGCCGTGGAGCGCGGAGCAGAAGTCCGCGATCGTCGGCGGATTGCGCGCGGGCCGGCTCTCATTACTCTCGATCCACTCCGCGACCGACTCGTGCTACACGTGGGCCGAGTACAGCGCGCTCGTGGGTGCTCGCTTCGACGGGCATCCGTGGACGCAGACGTTCACTGCCGACGTGCTCGACCCCTCGCATCCCGCCTGCGCGCATCTCGGCGCCGAGTGGAAGTGGCACGACGAGGTCTACCAATTCCGCGACCTCCGCCCCGACGCGCAGGTGCTGCTGCGCGTGCGCGACGGCGAGCTCGACCTCACCGCGCCCGGCGCTCGTCCACCTTCGTTCGGTTACCCGCTCGCGTGGTGTTTCAGCGAAGGCGAGGGCCGCGTGTTCTCGACGAGCCTCGGGCACTTCCCGGGCGCGTGGGAGGCCCCCGCGTACCTGCGCCATCTCGTGGGCGGCCTCGGATGGGCGCTGGGCGCCAACGGGGAAGCAAACTGGCGCGTGAAGCCATGAGCGTCGCCGACCGGCTCGCCGAGCTCGGCCTCGTGCTGCCGGGCCCGTACCCGCCGCACGACCCACTCGACGCGGTGATCGTGCACGACGGCCGGGCACGCACATCGGGTCAGCTGCCGCGCAACCACGAGGGCGCGCTGGTCAACCCGGGCACGCTCGGGCTCGACCTCACGGTCGAGCAGGGCGCGGAAGCCGCCGGCTGGTGTGCGCTGAACGCGCTCTCGGTGCTGCGCGCGGAGCTCGGGAACCTCGATCGGATCGAACGCGTGCTCAGCGTGCTCGGCTTCGTCGCCTGTGTGCAGCGATTCGAGCAACAGCCGGCGGTGGTCGACGGCGCGAGCCGGTTGTTCGCGGAGGTGTTCGGCGCCTCCGGCCGGCACAGCCGCTCGGCGATCGGCGTTGCCGCGCTGCCGCGCGGCGGAGCGGTCGAGATCGAGGTCGAGGTCTCACTCCGAGAGGAGCGCTGATGGGCCCGCGCATCGTGATCGTCGGGGGCGGCAGCTATCACTGGGCGCCCCGCTTGCTGTGCGACTTCGCAAACACGCCGTCGCTGGCCGATGCTTCTGTCGTGTTGCACGATCTCGATGCCGAGCGTCTCGAGCTCATGGAGGATCTGGGCGGGGAGATCGCGCGCCGGCGCGGGATCTCGCTCGAGACGACCGCCGAGCTCGACCGCACGCGCGCGCTCGCGGGTGCCGACTTCGTGATCACGTGTCTCTCGGTCGGCGGCTTCGACAGCATGCAGCACGACATCGAGATCCCGCGCCGTTACGGAATCCGCCAACCGATTGGTGACAGCGTCGGGCCCGGCGGCGTGCTGCGCGCGTTGCGCAGCATTCCCGTGCTGCTCGAAATCGCGCGCGACGTGGAGTCGATCGCGCCCGACGCGTGGTTCGTCAACGTCACGAACCCGCTCACCGCGCTCTGCCGATCGGTCACGCGTGAGACCGCCGTGAAAACGGTCGGCCTCTGCAACGAGTGGGTCGGCGCGACGTTCAACCTGAGCCTCGCGCTCGACTGCGGGATGCCTGACCTCGACCCGATCCTCGCGGGCGTGAACCACTACCCGCTCGCAACCGAGCTCCGCGTGAACGGCGAAGACGGGTTCGCGAAGTTGCGCGCGTTGATGGACGACCCCGAGCGTGCTGCGACCGAGCCCATCTGGATGGACCCGCCTCCCGCGATGCACTGGACGAAGGTCTCGCCGGCCGAGCACTGGTCGAAGCTCGACGTGATCGAGAACAACCGGGTGCGGTTCGAGATCCTGCGCCGCTTCGGCGTGTTCCCCGGTTCGGGCGACCATCACTCGGTCGAGTTCATGCCCGGCTTCGTGCACCCCGGCAACGACTACGGGCGTAACTGGCGCGTGCATCACTACGGGATGGAGGGCCACCGCGCCGACGCGGCGGCCGACGTCGAGCACTACGAATCTGTGCGGGACGCAACCGACGTGACGCGCATGCCCTCGGGCGAGCTCGTCGCCACGCTGCTCGACGGCATCATCACGGGCACGGCCCGCAGCCTGCCCGTCAACCTGCCGAACGAGGGGAACGTGACGAACCTGCCCGACCGCAGCGTCGTCGAGATCATCGGCGTCGCCGACGGATCGGGCGTGCGGGGGCGCGACCACGCGACGGTCCCCGGGATCATGGGTGAGTTCCTGCGGCGGATCAACGTCGTGCAGGAATGGACGGTCGAAGCCGCGCTCACGGGCGACCGCACGCTCGTGCTCGAGGCAATGCTGGCCGACCCCATGGCCGGCCAGCTCGCCTACGACGACATCGTCGCCATGACCGACGAGATGCTCGACGCGACGGCCCGCTGGCTCCCCCAATTCAGCGAGTGAGCACCCGCGAGCCAAGAGGCGGGCCCGGCGCTCGCGGCGAACGAGTGGCAGCGGAGTGAGCTCGCCAGCGAGTGAGCGCCCGCGAGCCGGCTATCCCGGCTCGCAGCGAACGAGCGAGTCGTGTAGGCGCGTTCGACCGGGTCAGGGGGTGTCTGCGAGACTCCCGCCCTGTGCCGCCGCCCGTGCCGTCCGACGACGCCCCGCTTCGTATCGCCTGGTTGGTCTACCGGGGAAACCCGCACTGCGGCGGCCAGGGCGTCTACACGCGGTACCTCGCACGTGAGCTGACCGACCTGGGCCACGAGGTCACGGTGTTCTCGGGCCAGCCCTACCCGGAGCTCGTAGACCCCAGCCAGCTCGTGGAGGTGCCCGGGCTCGACCTGTACGCGCCGCCGCACCCGTTCTGGCCTCCGTGGCCCTGGGAGATCAAGTCGACGATCGACCTCCGCGAGTTCGGGATCATGTGCGGTGCCGGGTTCCCGGAGCCGTACGCGTTCAGCCTCCGCGCCCGCCGGCTCCTGCGGAACCGTCGCGCCGACTTCGACCTCGTGCACGACAACCAGTGCCTCGGCAGCGGGCTGCTCACGATGATGGACGAAGACGGCTGGCCGGTGTTGTGCACACTGCACCACCCGATCACCGTCGACCGCGACCTCGAGCTCGTGCACGCCACGAGCGCGTACCGGCGATTCGTGCTCGGCCGGTGGTACGGGTTCCTCAACATGCAGATGCGCGTCGCGCGCCAGATCCCGCGCCTCGTCACGGTGTCGGAGTCGAGCAAGCGCGACATCATCGCCCAGATGGACGTGTCGGCTGATCGGCTCCACATCGTGCCGGTCGGCGTCGATCCCAAGATCTTCCGGCCGCTCCCCCACATCGCGCGCGCGCCCGGACGGCTGATGACGACGACGAGCTCGGATGTCCCGATGAAGGGGCTCGCGCCACTCCTCGAAGCGCTCGCGAAGGTTCGCACCGAACGCAGCGACGTCGAACTCGTGATCATCGGCAAGCCCAAGTCGCGCAGCGCGATCCCACCGCTCATCGACAGACTCGGACTGCAGCGCGCGGTGAAGTTCGTATCCGGTGTCACTACGGAGCGGATCGTCGAGCTCTACGCCGAAGCCGAGGTAGCCGTCGTGCCGTCGCTGTACGAAGGCTTCTCGCTGCCGGCGGTCGAGGCAATGGCGTGTGGAGTGCCGCTCGTCGCCACCACCGGCGGCGCGCTCCCCGAGGTCATCGGCAAGAGCGGCGAGAGCGGACTGCTCGTCCCGCCGGGTGACCCCGACGCGCTCGCCGTCATGCTCCTGCGCGCGCTTGTCGACCCCGAGCTGCGCGCGCGTGTCGGCGAGGCGGGCCGCGCTCGCGCGCTCGACAAGTTCACGTGGCGCGCGACCGCGCTCGGTACCGTCGAGAATTACCGCGCGCTGCTCGCGGAGCAAGCTGGGGCCCGTTAGTGCTCACCGTCGACTTCGACCGACTCCAGGTACGCCCGGGCCAGCGCGTGCTCGACCTCGGGTGTGGCGGTGGCCGTCACACCTACGAGGCGATGCGACGCGGCGCGACGGTCGTCGCGCTCGACTACAGCGCGCAGGTGGTCGACGAGGTGTGGAAGTTCGTCGGGGCGATGGTCGCCGCCGGTGACCTTCCCTCGTCACCGCCTGGTGGCGCGCTGAACGCCGACGCGCTCGCCCTGCCGTTCCCCGATGCCACCTTCGACCGCGTCATCGCCTCCGAGGTGCTGGAGCACATCTGGGCCGACGAGCTCGCGATCTCGGAGCTGGTGCGGATCCTCCGTCCCGGCGGCCGCCTCGCGGTGACCGTGCCCACGCGCCTGCCCGAGCGCGTCTGCTGGGCGCTCGACCGGAACTACCACGACACACCGGGCGGCCACATCCGGATCTACCGCCGGCGCGACCTCGAGACGAAGCTCGAGCGAGCGGGCCTGGCAGTGCGCGGCGCGCACCACGCGCACGCGCTGCACTCCCCTTATTGGTGGCTGAAGTGTGCCGTCGGTGTCGATGACGCCGACGCCTGGCCCGTGCGCAAGTACCACGACTTCCTCGTGTGGCAGATCGAGCGGCAACCGTCGTGGTTGAACACCGTCGACCGCACGCTGAACCCAGTGATCGGTAAGAGCCTCGTCGTCTATACCGAGAAGAGCGGCGTCGGATGACCGCCCTTCCCGACGTTCCCGGAATCGTCAGCGCACGCGAGCTCGACGAAACCATCGCCGCGATCGCGTCGGAGCAGTTGGCAGACGGCAACCTGCCGTGGACCCCGGGCGGCCACACCGATCCCTGGAACATGGTCGAGGCGCTGATGGCGCTCGACCTCGGTGAGCGCGTCCAGGAGACGCGAGCCGCGTACGAGTGGCTGAGCGGGAAGCAGCGCGCCGACGGAAGCTGGCACGCGTACTACCTCGGGGACGAGATCGAAGACGCGACACTCGACACGAACGTCACCTGCTACGTCGCCACCGGCGCGTGGCATCACTACCTCACCACTGGCGACACGCCGTACCTCCATGCCCAGTGGCCGATGGTCGAGGCCGCGATCGACTACGCGCTCGACTTCCAGCGCGAGACCGGCGAGATCGCGTGGCGCGGTGACGATCCCGACGACGGTGCGCTCCTCACGGGCTCGTCGAGCATCCACTTGAGCCTGCGCTGCGCGATCGCGATCGCGGAGCGACTCGGGCACGAGCGTCCCGACTGGGAGCTCTCGCTCGGCGCGCTCGCCATCGCGATCGCGCACCGTCCCGACGTGTTCCTCGACAAGCACCGCTGGGCGATGGACTGGTACTACCCGATCCTCGGCGGTGTGCTGCGTGGCTACCCGGCGAACGCGCGCGTCGCGGCGGGATGGTCGACGTTCGCCGTCGAGAACCGCGGGCTCCGTTGCGTGTCGGATCGGCCGTGGATCACGGCCGCCGAGACCTGCGAGATGGTGATGGCGCTCGACGCGATCGGCGCCGACGAACAGGCACGGTCGCTGTTCCGGTCGGTGCAGTTCCTGCGCGCCGAGACCGGCGGCTACTGGACCGGATCCCACTTCGAGGGCGACGCGTACGAGGCGGGCGGCGAGCTGTACCCGGAGGAACAACCCACCTGGAACTCGGCCGCCGTCGTGCTGGCCGCGAACGCGCTTGCCGGATCCGGCCCGACGGCGGGCCTGTTCCGCGGTGAAGGGCTCCCCAAGGGGCTCACGGCCGACGAGCTCCTCGCCGCCGGCGTCGAGATCGAACGCGAACGCTCGGCCCACGACCGGACCGGTTGAGCCACCGATAGCGAACTTGCGTCGCTGGAGTCGGTATAACGACCTCGAACGACGCCGGTTCGATCAGCGAGTGCGTTGCAGCACGCGCAAACTGCCGGTGGTCGACGCGGGTTCGAAGTCGCCGGATGCAACCGCGTGCTTCCACACTTCGAACGGGGCTTGTCCGCCGGTGGCCGGATCTTCGAAGACGTCGTGGAAGACGAGCAGCCCACGGGGTACGACGAAGCGCGCCCATCCTTCGTAGTCGGCGAGCGCGACGTCGAACGCGTGGCCGCCGTCGACGAACACCAGCCCGAGCGGAGTTGCCCAGTGGGCGGCGACCGTGGGTGAGCTCCCGATCACCGCGATCACGACGTCCTCGAGCTTCGCGTCCTCCATCGTGCGACGGAACCACGGCAAGGTGTCCATGCGGCCGGTGCGGGGGTCGACGAGCCGATCGTCGTGATGCTCCCACCCGGCCTGGTTCTCCTCCGACCCGCGGTGGTGGTCGACGGTGTAGAGCACCGAACCCCGCTCACGGGCTGCCGCGCCGAGGTAGATCGCCGACTTCCCGCAGTACGTGCCGATCTCGAGCAACGGTCCGAGCGGCGCGGCGGCGCGCCCGGCCTCGTGGAGCGCCAAGCCCTCCTCGTCGGGCATGAAGCCGACCGCGTCTCTCGCTGCTGCCAGGAGTACGTCGTCCATATCTCCACTCTCGCACGGTGTACCGGGAAACGCCGCCGGGTACGCTCGCGCACCCTCGATCTGGCAGGTGGTCCCCTTGGACGCAGCGCCCCAGTCCCCCGACCGCAACCTCGCGATGGAACTGGCCCGTGTCACCGAGGCGGCGGCACTCGCCGCCGGACGTTGGATGGGACGCGGCGACAAGAACGCCGCCGACGGCGCCGCGGTCGACGCGATGCGCCTGGTCCTCAACTCCGTTTCGATGGACGGCGTCGTCGTGATCGGCGAGGGCGAGAAGGACGAAGCGCCGATGCTCTTCAACGGCGAGGAGATCGGCGCCGGCGGTCCCGCGTGCGACATCGCCGTCGATCCGATCGACGGCACCACGCTCACCTCACTCGGTCGCAACAACGCCATCTCGGTGATCGCGGTGTCAGAGCGCGGCACCATGTACGACCCCGGACCGTGCGTCTACATGGACAAGATCGCGGTAGGACCCGCCGCCGCCGACGTCGTCGATCTCGACGCGCCGGTGAAGGCGAACCTGGCAGCCGTCGCGAAGGCGCTCGGCGAGGACGTCGACGACATCACCGCAGTCGTGCTCGACCGCCCCCGTCACGCAGACATCATTCGTGAATGCCGCGAGGCTGGTGCCCGGATCCGGCTGATCCCCGACGGCGACGTGGCCGGCGCGATCTCCGTGGCCTGGCCCGAAAGCGGCTCCGACATCCTGCTCGGCGTCGGCGGTACCCCCGAAGGCGTGATCGCGGCGTGCGCGCTGAAGTGCCTCGGCGGCTCGATCTTCGGGCGGCTCTTCGCCCGCGACGACGTCGAGCGCGCCGCCGCGCTCGACGCGGGCTACGACCTCGACCACGTCCTCACCACCGACGAGTTGGTGTCGGGCGACGACGTGTTCTTCGCCGCCACCGGGATCACCGACGGCGATCTCCTTCGCGGCGTCCGCTACTGGGGCAGCGGCGCGCGCACGCAGTCGCTCGTGATGCGCTCGAAGTCGGGAACGATCCGCACGATCGAGTCGACCCACAAGTGGCAGAAGCTGATGCGATACTCCGCGTTCAAATTCGATTAGACAAATTCAACTGAGACCCCGCCTCAGAAAAGTCCAGGCCGCGGACGACGTGGTTCGGAAGTCGTACATCGAGTACCCGACGGCCTTCGTGCGGCGCGCCGCCTTCAGGAACGCGACGTAGTCCTCAGCCGTCGCGAGATCCGCGATCCCGCCGATCACGTGCACCGGCGCGTCGTTGTTCCGCAGGTGCGCGCGCATCAACGTCACGCTGTCCTCGGTGTACCGCAGCGGGTCGCGATAGCCCGATTCCACATCGCGGAACGTGAAGTACGCCATCGGCATCCACACGTCGACGGAAGGCCCCAAGCGCCGGTACGGGAACTTCGGCCAGAGAATCGGGTTGATCAGCTCGGTCTGCACCGCCGGGTACACGATGGCGCCGAGCGCGCGGTTCTTACCGAGGAGCGTGCGGGTCCGTTTCGCGAGATCGACGATGCGATCGTTCCGCAGGACGACGTCGGGCACGCCCTGCGTGTCCTCGAGATCCAGTGCTACGCCGTCGAAACCCCGCCCGTCGCTGCGGAATGCCGCGATCCTCTGCAGCATCGTGTAGTCGGCGTCGACGTCGACGACGGTAGGCAGGTACCACGCCACGACGTCGAGCCCTGCATCATGCGCGCGCGACAAGAACTCGCCCAACAACTCCGCGTCGAAGAGGACGGTCGGCGGCTCGCCCACGGGGTTGACGACCTGAAGATAGAGCGTGCGCGCGCCGAGCGCGGCCATGTCGTCGACCGATTCGGGTGTAACCGGCGGCGGCGCTCCTTCCGGTTGGGCGCGTTCCGCGTAGTCGAACACGTCGACCCAGGTGCCGAGCCCGCGGTATGGGCCGAGATCGGTGGCCGCTGCCGCGGGAACAGCCTCAACGCCGAGGACGCTCAGCGCGACGAGCAGAAGGACGACGCGCCGCATCGGCTCAGAGTAGATCCGGTTCTGGTCAGCTCCCGGTCGCGACTTTGATCCGGGTTTCGGCGCGAAGGAGTGCCGCTTGCGCCTCGGCGTCGTCGGGATCGCGCGAGAGCGCTTGCTCGGCGTCCGCCTTCGCCCGCTGGGCGCGGGGCACATCGATCTGGTCCTCGAGCTCGGCGAGGTCGGACAGCACGACGAGGTGATCGCCCGTCATCTGTACGAAGCCCCCGTGCACCGCGACTTCCTGCTCACCCGAACCGGGGAAGATGATGCGCACGGAATCGTCGGCAAGCGCGCCCAAGTACGGCACGTGTCCGTACAAGAACGCGATCGCGCCCGATACGGCGCGGCACACCACCATCTCCGCTTCGCCCTCGAAGAGGATGGCCTCGGGCGAAACGAGCTGAACCGGAAAGGCGGCGGGCACTCAGCTCTCCCGAAGTTCCTTGGCCTTGGCCAGCACGCTCTCGACGCCGCCCACGTTGAAGAACGCCTGCTCCGGCGCGTCGTCGAGCTCACCGTTCACCAGCGCCTCGAACGACTCCACCGTCTCCTCGATCGGTACGTAGATGCCGTCGAGTCCGGTGAACACCTTGCCGACGAAGAACGGCTGAGACAGGAACCGTTGGATCTTCCGGGCACGAGCCACGATCACCTTGTCTTCCTCGGAGAGCTCGTCGAGCCCGAGAATGGCGATGATGTCCTGGAGCTCCTGGTAGCGCTGGAGCACCTCCGTCACCCGGAGCGCGCAGTTGTAGTGACGCTCGCCGACCACTTCAGGAGCGAGGATGTTCGACGTGGACGCCAGTGGGTCGACGGCCGGATAGATGCCGAGCGCGGCGATCTCGCGTGCGAGGTTGGTCGTCGCGTCGAGGTGCGTGAACGTGGTGAACGGCGCGGGATCGGTGTAGTCGTCGGCCGGTACGTAGACCGCCTGCAACGACGTGATCGAGTGACCCTTGGTCGACGTGATCCGCTCCTGGAGCTCGCCCATCTCGTCGGCGAGCGTGGGCTGGTAGCCCACCGCGGAGGGCATGCGGCCGAGCAGCGTCGACACCTCGGAGCCCGCCTGCACAAAGCGGAAGATGTTGTCGATGAAGAGCAGCACATCCTGGTTCTTCACGTCGCGGAAGTACTCGGCGATGGTGAGCGCGGAGAGCGCGACCCGGAGACGCACGCCGGGGGGCTCGTCCATCTGGCCGTAGATGAGCGCGGCCTTCTCGATGACGCCGTTCTCCTTCATCTCGAGCCAGGTGTCGGTGCCTTCACGGGTGCGCTCGCCGACACCGGCGAACACCGAGACACCACCGTGTTGCGTGGCAACCCGGTGGATCATCTCCTGGATGATCACGGTCTTGCCCACGCCGGCCCCGCCGAACAAACCGATCTTGCCGCCCTGCACGTACGGCTCGAGCAGGTCGATCACCTTGATACCGGTCTCGAACATCAGCGCGTGCGGCTCGAGCTGGTCGAACGGAGGCGCATCGCGGTGGATCTCCCACCGCTCGTCGATGTCGGTGAGCTCGCTCTCGGCAACGTCGAGCGGCTCACCGATCACGTTGAACACGTGGCCGAGCACGCCGTTCCCCACCGGCATGGTGATGCCGTGGCCGAGGTTCCGGACCGCCGCGCCGCGGCGGAGCCCGTCGGTGGGCTTGAGGCAGATGGCACGCACGCGGCTGTCACCGATCTGCTGCGCGATCTCGGCAGTGATCGTGATCTTTTCGCCCTCGATCTCGGCGTCCATCTCGACGGCCATGTCGATCTCGGGAAGACCGTCGGGAGGGAACTCGACGTCGACCACCGGGCCGGCGATCGCGACGACGCGGCCGTCTTTCAGGTCCTTCGCACCGGGGGGATCGGCGGTCAAAGTCATGCGAAAACTCCTCTTTGATTTGTCATTCAGCGGTCCGCCTTGCGGGCGCCGAACAATTCGGAATCGCGGCCTTCGATGGTGTCGGCCAGGAGATCTTCGTGTCGCAACCCGCCCCGCAGGGCTTCGGCACCGCCCACGATCTCCATGATCTCGGTGGTGATCGCGTCCTGGCGCGCGCGGTTCATCCCGCGAGTGAGGTTGGTGATCAGATCCTGGGCGTTGTCGGTCGCCGATTTCATCGCCCGTTGCCGGGCCGCGTGCTCGGAAGCGGCGGCGTTGAGGAGGGCGGCGTACACACGAGCGTCGACGTAGCGCGGCAGCAGGAGATCGAGGATCCCTTCCGGCGATGGCTCGAACTCGTACGCCGCTTGCACCGTCGCGTCGACACCATGCGCGGTATCCGCCACGACCTCGTCACGCGCGAGCGGCATCAGCGTCTGCTGCTGGACAACCTGTGTTCCCACCGACACGAAATGGGTGGAGACGATCTCCACCAGGTCGATGTCGCCGGCGATGAACATCTGCGTCGCCGCCGCGCCCACGTGCCGCGCATCTTCGTACGACGGCCGCTCGGAGAACCCACTGAACGCGGCATCGATGCGGTACTCGCGGTAGCGGAAGTAACCCTCGGCCTTCCGTCCGACGAGGACGAGCGCGTAGTCGACCCCTCGTGCGCTCTGCTCCTGGATCGCGTGCTCGGCCGCGCGGATCACCGACGAGTTGTACGCACCGCACAAACCGCGATCAGCCGAGATGACGATGTACCCCACCTTGCGTACGTCGGGCCGGGGCGTGAGGAGCAGGCTGTCGCCGGGGCCTCCGCCAGCCGCGAGGTCATGCACCACCTGCGTGATGGATTCGCTGTAAGGCTGCGCGGCCGCAACGTGAGCCTGGGCGCGTGCGATCCGGCTCGCGGCAATCAGCTCCTGCGCGCGCGTGATCTTCTGCGTCGACTGGATGCTCTTGATCCGTCGGCGAAGAATGCGTTCGCGCCCACCTGCCATCTCTATGCGCTCGCTCTCTGCGGCGCCTGCACTATTCGCTCTCTCGCTGCGAGCCGGGATACCCGGCTCGCGGTCGCTCGTTCGCTGGCGAGCACTCGACTCGCTGCGCTCGCTCGTGCCGCGGGCGCCCGGGCGCTCCGTGTCACTCCGCAGTCCTTGCGGACTCAGCCTCGGGCTCGAGGGAGGCGACGAAGCTCTCGTGGAAGTCGCGCACCGCGTTCGCGAGTGCGTCGTCTTCGGGGATCCGTCCGGTGTCGCGGATCTCGGCGAGGAGGCCGGAGTAGCGCGTGGTGAACCACTCGTGCAGCTCGCGCTCGAACCGCTTCACTTCTTCGACCGGGATGTCGTCGAGCACTCCCGCCGTACCCGCATAGATCGAGATCACTTGCAGCTCGACGGGCATCGGCGAGTTCAACGGCTGCTTCAGGAGCTCGACGAGCCGGTAACCACGTTCGAGCTGCGCCTTCGACACCGCGTCGAGGTCGGATGCAAACGTCGCGAACGCTTCGAGGTCACGGAACTGCGCGAGGTCGACCTTGAGCGTCCCCGCCACGGAGCGCATGGCGCGGATCTGTGCGTTACCGCCGACTCGCGACACCGAGATACCAACGTCGACGGCCGGCCGCACACCGGAACGGAACAGGTTCTCGAGCAGGTAGATCTGACCGTCGGTGATCGAAATCACGTTGGTGGGGATGTAGGCGGACACGTCGCCGGCCTTGGTCTCGATGATCGGCAGCGCCGTGAGCGATCCACCGCCCAACCGCTCGTTGAGCTTCGCCGCCCGCTCCAACAGCCGGCTGTGCAGGTAGAACACGTCGCCGGGGTAGGCCTCGCGGCCCGGAGGCCGGCGGAGCAGCAACGACAACTGGCGGTACGCCTCGGCCTGCTTCGACAAGTCGTCGTACACCACGAGCGCGGCTTCGCCGTTGTCCATCCAGTGCTGGCCGATCGCGCACCCTGCGTAGGGCGCCAGGTATTTGAACACAGCCTCGTCGGCCGCAGGCGCGTTCACGACAACCGTGTACTCCATCGCGCCGTATTTTTCGAGGGTGGCGACGGTCTGCGCGACGGTCGACCCCTTCTGGCCGATCGCGACGTAGATGCACTTCACGCCCTCGCCCTTCTGGGCGAGGATCGTGTCGATCGCGACGGTCGTCTTGCCGGTCTTGCGGTCGCCGATGATGAGCTCGCGCTGCCCGCGACCGATCGGGGTCATGGCATCGATTGCCTTGATGCCGGTCTGGAGCGGTTCGTGGACGGGTTCACGGCCCACGATGCCGGGCGCCTGCACCTCGAGGCGGCGCGTTTGGTGCGTATTGATCGGACCTTTGCCGTCGATCGCCTGACCCAGCCCGTTGACGACTCGTCCGATGAGGCCGTCGCCGACCGGGATCGACAAGATGCGACCGGTTCCCTTGACCGCACCACCCTGTTCGATATGGCTGGCACCACCGAGCACCACCGCGCCGATCGATTCCTCGTCGAGGTTCAGCGCGAGACCGAGGAAGCCGCCTTCGAATTCGAGGACCTCGTTGACCGAGGTATCGGGCAGGCCGGCGACCCGCGCGATGCCGTCACCGACCTCGAGCACCCGGCCGACTTGCGCCTGCTCGAGTGACGGCGTGAACGACTCGACGTGCTTGCGCAGCGCGGCTGCGATCTCGTCGGGATTGATGGTGAGCTCGGGCATCTCTGGCTCTTCTTCTCTCTCGTGTTCCTCGTCGGGTCCCTCGGGCATCAGATCTGTTCTTTGAGCTGGTCCAGGCGACGGCGGACCGAACCGTCGATGACCACGTCACCCACTCGCGAGACGATGCCGCCGAGCACGGCCGGATCGATCACAACCTTCAGCTCCACGTCCTTGCCGGTTGCCCGGTTCAGGGCCTCGCGCAATCGTTCCGTCTGCTCCGGCGTGAGCGCCATCGCGCTCCGGACCTCCGCCACTGCGCGTCGATGCTCCGCCGCCGCGAGCTCGACGAAACGGTCGACGATCTCCGGCAACTCGCCGGCCCGACCGGAGGCGACGACGAACACCGCGAGCGCGACGCTCGTACGCAGCGCCTTGGCACCGAGGAGGTCCTGGACCACGGCCACGCGACGTTCGGTCGGAAGGCCAGCGTCGCTGAGCGCCATGCGGAGCTCGTCGGACGACTCGAAGGCCCGCGCGAACCGGAACAGCTCGTCTTCGACCTCCTCGAGCCGCTCTTCGGCGCGAGCGACTTCGAGCATGGCGTTCGCGTACGCCTCGACGCGGGAACTCGGCGGCACGGTCAGTTGCTCCCTACCTGGTTGATGTAGTTCTCGATGAGTCGGGTCTGGGTGTCGCGATCGAGGTTGTGCTCGACCACCTTCTCCGCCAACTCGATCGAGAGCTCGGCGACCCTGCCTTGCAGATCGCTCATCGCACGCTCGGTGGCGAGACGGATGTCTTCCGCCGCGCGCGCACGGTGCTCCGCGATCTCGCCGTCGATCGCCGCGATGCGCTCCTGGCGCACCTGCTCGGCCGCGAGGCGGGCCTCTTCGATGATCTTGCCCGCCTCGTTGCGCGCCTCGGCGAGCTGCCGGCGGTACTCATCGAGCGACGTTTCCGCCTCGACGCGGGCCCCCTCGGCCCGTTCGAGGTCGCCGCGGATGCGGTCCTCCCGATCCTTGAGCGCCTTCTTGATCGCGGGCCAAGCCTTCCACGCGAGGAGAGAGAACACGATGAGAAACGAGATGCCCCCCCAAAGGATCTCCTTGCCCTCGGGCAGGATCGGGTTCTTCGCCTTGACCTCGACCGTCTTCTCGGCGGCAAGGATCAATGCAGCAAGCACGGAGCCTCCCTAGCTCTTGGCGAGGAAGAAGAGCACGAACCCGAACAGGGCGAGCGCCTCGGTGAACGCGATACCGAGGAACATCGTCGTGCGGATGGTGCCTTGCATCTCGGGTTGGCGGGCCATCGCCGTGATGGCATTGCCGACGACGAGCCCGATGCCGATGCCCGGGCCAATCGCTGCGGCGCCGTAGACGATGCCGGCGCCGATCGACTGGAGGCCGGCCTTCAGCTCACCCGCCTCTTGGACGGCGAGCAGGAGCAGATGAAACATTTCTTGTTCTCCTAGTGCTCGGGATGTAGGGAATCGCCGATGTACAGCGCGGTCAGAAGCGTGAAGATGTAAGCCTGCAGGAAAGCCACGAGGATCTCGAAGGCGGTCACGCCGATGTTCAGCAGGAACGGGCCAATGGTGACGAGCTTCAGGATCCCCTCGTTGTTGATCGCGTAGGCGGTGAGCAGCGAGAGAGCCGTGAGCAGAATGTGGCCCGCCATCATGTTGGCGAGGAGTCGGACTGCCAGCGAGAACGGCCGCACGAGAAACACGGAGACGAACTCGATGATCGCCAGCAGCGGCTTGGCAACGAGCGGCACGCCGGGCGGAAAGAGGTGTCCCGTGAAGTACTTGAAGCCCTGATGCTTGAAGCCGACGAACAGGAAGATGACGTAGGTCTGCAGCGCCAGATAGAGCGGGATCGCGAACCGCGCCGTGGGCGGGAACTGAAGGAACGGGACGATCTCCCAGACGTTCAGGAACAAGATGAAGAGGAAGAGCGATCCGAGGAAGGGCGTGTAGCGCGTGTCTTCCTGACCGACGACGTCGCGCGTAATGCCGCCGTCGACGAACTCATAGGTCATCTCGAGCACGTTTTGGACACCAGCAGGATGCAACTTCATCCGACGGCTGCCGCCGATGAAGAGCGCCAGGATAACGATCGATGAAATGAACACGAGCAGCGACGTCTTGTTGATCGCGTAGAACGTGTCTTCGAAAGCAAGATCCTTCCAACGGAAGAGCTCGTCGATCGGTGGGAACGTGAAGGCACCGAGCAGAGTCACCAGGCTTCGGCTCCTACTTGGTCACGCGACCGGGCTTCAACCCGGGCGCACCCAGTGTGAGGCTCACGTGGCGCGTCTCCCACATGAGCAGAGCGATATGCACGACGGCGATCGTGAGCAGCAGCACGGGCACGTCGATCCATGAGACTTGCTCGAGCGCGAGGGCGATGCCGAACAACAGCCCAATGCGCACGATGTACCCGCCGAGCACCACGCCCATGACGGCGCCGGATGAATATCGGGCTGCCCAGGTGATCAGGCGCGCCGCGACCAGGAAGTTGACTGCCACGAGCACGAGCCCGATGACCGCGCTCACGACGCCGTTCACCCCTCGGAAGATTCCCGCACTCAGAATCGCGATCGGCGCGACGAGCAGGACGCGGCGCGCGAGATCACGAGCGACCTCGCCTTCGTATGCGGTGTCGTCTACTGCTTGCGTCGTGCCCACGGCTTTCCTTCGTCGTGACGCGCGATCCGCGCTTCGTACTCGTAGTAGGCCATCAGCAGTGCTCCGAGCAGGCCCAAGAACCCCAGCACGAGGAGGAACACGGGACCGGTTCCGAGACGACTGTCGATGAAGGCCCCAAGAAGCCCGAAGAGCACCGGGGCCACGACAAGGTTCAAAGCCTGGGTGAGGCCGTCGCCGTAGCCTCTCTTCTCTCGCACCTCTTTGGCCGGCTGGTCGGCTGCGTCCACCCCGGGGGCCCCTCCACTCGTCTCGGGCGCGGCACTGCGTCCGAGACGCTTGTGAATCTTTTCGCAAACTACCCGATGCGTCCCCGAAATGCAACTCGAGGCGGTTGGCGCCGGGTGTTTTCTAGCTGCCAGGGGGGCTCAGCCGCTAGCCCGCTTCCGGCGGTGCCGGTCGAGCTCGACCACCGAATCGGCCAATGGATCAGAGGGCTCCTGCTCGGCGATCGCGACCTCGTGCCTCCGGCTGCGCACTCCCGGATGGAAGTAGATATAGAGGAGCAGGCCGAGGGCGACGACGGCCGGCGCAACCAGTGTGTTCCCGCGGTCGGTGAACGTCGGGAGCAGCACCGCGGCGGACAACAGCGCGGTCCAGAGCCACAGGATCGCCACCGCGCGCCGAGGCCCGTGACCCATGCGCACCAGGCGATGGTGCAGATGCTCGCGATCGGCTTCCGCGAAGGGCTGGCGGCGCACGACCCGACGCAAGAACGCGAACGCGGCGTCGACGATCGGAACGCCGAGGATCACGAGCGGGATGAGCAGCGGCGCGAAGTAGAAGTAGGTCTGACCGCTGAAGGGGTCGGTCGTTCGTCCGCCGATGGTGATCGTCATCGTCGCGAGGAAGAGCCCGAGCAGCATCGCGCCCGCGTCGCCCATGATGATGCGCGCCGGGCTGAAGTTGTGGGGCAGGAAGCCTGCGCACACGCCGACGGTGACCGCCGCGACCAACGGTGCGATGTTGGAACCTTCCAGCAGTCCGGCTTTGAACAGACGGTCGGCGTAGAGGAAGATCGCCGCCGCCGCGATGAGCACGACGCCGGCGGCGAGACCGTCGATCCCGTCGATGAGGTTCACCGCGTTCGCGAGCACGACCACCGTGACCACCGTGACGAGCGGCGCGAGGTCGGCGGAGAGCACGACATACTCGTAGCTGGCGAACGGCACGCGGAAGTAGAGCATCGTGACGCCGAAGAGCGAGAGCACGCTCCCGCTCAGCACCTGTCCTGCGATCTTCGCCGGTGGCGACACGTCGCGGAAGTCGTCGATCACGAACACTACGAACATCACGGCGGCCGCCAGGAGCAGGCCCAGGGCCTCCGAGGTGTCGACGAACATCTCGTGGAACTGAGGGATCCGGGAGGCAACTGCGAACGCAGCCAGGAACCCAATGAACATGGCAGCGCCGCCGAGGTACGGGATCGGCTCCGCGTGCATGCTCCGCGGCCCGGGCATCGCCATCGCACCAATACGCGGCGCGAGCCATCGCATGAGGAAGGTGAGCAGAAACGTGGTGGTTGCGGCGACACCGCCAGCGATCAAGAAACCGGCCACCGTCAGATCCCCTGGGAGACGCGAAGGCCGGAGGTATACCGTGCAGCGCGGCGCCCAAGGGGAGCATCGTGCCGTACGCCGACATCACGACTGATGACAGGAATGCCGTCAAGCGATGGCTGCAACGGCGCCGCCTCGACGACGCGTTTCGCAAGGTGTTGCCGGCGCTTCCCCACTCGTGGCGCGGCACCGTCCTCGACTACGGCGGAGGCGACGGCGCGTTGTGCGGTCGCGTGGTGGAGAAACGACCGTCGGCGCAGATCGAGTGTTTCGAACCGTCCCCGACCATCAGGGGCGAGGCAGAGACACGGCTGGCAGGGACGAGCGTGACCGTCACGGGATCGCTGGACTCGGAGCGACGCTACGACCTCGTGTTCTGCTGCGAGCTGCTCGAGCACCTCCCGGGAGCGGAGGTGCACCGCTCGTTGGAAACGCTGGGCGCGTTGCTCGATCCACGCGGAACGCTCGTAATCGGCGTACCCAATGAGATCTTCGCAATGGCGGCCGCAAAAGGGCTCTTTCGGATGACGCGCCGGTACGGCGAGTACGACGCGAAGCCCTCGACTGTTCTCGCTGCCACGCTCGGCCAGCCGCGAGGGGACCGACCCGTGCGGGAGTTCGATGGTTTGCCCTTCATCTATCCGCATACCGGGTTCGATCACCGCGACCTCGTCGCCCTCGTGCGTAGCGCCGGCTTCACCGTGCGAGACATCTACGGCAGCCCGTTCGTCAGGTTGCCAGTCGTCTTCAACAGCGAGGTGTACGCGGTGTGCGGAATCGGGCCCGCACCCTGACAGGTTCACGTCGGAGACGAGACGTCCGAGATCGGAACCGGTCGACCCGCGGGTGACAGACAGGTCGGTCATTCGGACTCGAGCTCGGTGATCTCGTCGATGCGGCGCTGGTGACGGCCGCCTTCGAAATCCGTGGCGAGCCACACCCGCAGGATCTCGTCGGCCAGACCCTCGGCCACGATGCGTGCTCCGATCGAGAGCACGTTGGCGTCGTTGTGGCGTCGCGAGTACTCCGCCGTGTACAGGTCGTTGCACAGCGCCGCGCGTACGCCTCGCACCTTGTTCGCCGAGATCTGCTCGCCCTGCCCGCTGCCGCCGAGCACGATCCCGCGCTCGGCACGGCCCGCCGCCACTTCCTTGCCGACGCCGGCGCAGATCGGCGGGTAGTCGACCGGCTCCTCGGAATCGGTGCCGAGATCGATCACCTCGTGCCCACCATCCTGCAGCACTCCCTTGAGGTGCTCCTTCAGGAGGAAACCGGCGTGATCGGAGCCGATGGCAATGCGCATGGCGCTCCCGCGTCGACGACCGGGTCAGTCTACGAGCGGATCGATTTCGACAACACGATCGACACGACGAAGAGCAGCGCCGGCAACGACGCTCTCGGCCAGATCACCTCACTCACCCACATCACGGTCGGCCCCGGGCTCTACGTCTGCATCGCCGGTGGTGCGATCGCGGCGATCGGGGCGCTCTTCGCCGCAACCCGCCGATAAGGGCCTGCCGAGAACCCGCGCTGCGCCGGCGCGCGCCGTAGCCTCCGCGCGTGGAGTCGGTTGCGCTGCCTAAGGTCACGCCCTACCTCCTGCGCCGCGCCGACTCCATGTGTGCGCGCCGGCTCGCACGATCGGTAGAGGGCGGCGAACGTTCGAGCGATCCGGTGAACCGGTCGCGCATGCGTGACGCGTTCCTCGCTGCGGCGCGCCAAGCGCACGCGGAGCTCCGCGCGCCGAACGCCTCGCACTTCGAGGGCATCGGCGCCGACCTCGAGCCCGAGGAGCGCATCGTCCTCGAGCGGGCAGCCTTCTCGTACGTACAACTCTTCGGCGCGCGCCGGGCGGAATATTTCGACCATGGACTCGACGACCCGACGGTTTCGCGACGCCTCGGGCTACGGCTCGGCGGTTGGATCGATCTCGCGGTCGTCGGCGAGGACGGCACCAAAGAGCTTCGGCAGTTCGACCTCTGGAACGGCCGCGCGCCGAACGCGGACCCCCTCGAGCTCGACGCGGTAAAGGCCGCGGTGCTCCGACTCGCGCAGTGGGCAAGGGACGAGCCGCTGCGCGTCGTCTGGGCCGACCTCGTCTGGGGGACGGCGATCGAACGAGTGGTGGACGTGCCGGCCGAGCTCGACGATCTCCGAGGTTGGCTCGACGACCGTGTCGCGATTGTGCGCGAGCGGATTGCGGTTCCCGAAGCACGAAGCGGCCAGGACTGCGCAGGGTGCATCTTCGTCGCTGCCTGTCCCGAGCACCCCACCGGCGCGCACTTCTCGGCACGCCGTGGAGACCTGCTCCCCGGAATCATCGCGGTGACACCGACTTCGCTCGACGCGTGGCACCGGTGTAGGCGCGAGTGGCGGAATCGATACGCATTACAGATTCCCGCGAGCGACCTCGACCAAGGCACGTTCCACGGCCAGAAGGTGCACGACATCCTGCGGTTCGTGCACGAGCAGGGAGACTGCCGCGACGATGCCCACGTCGCCGACGTCCTCGCGGCGCATGGTCTCGACGACGATCCACGTTTCGGCGAGGAAGTCGTCCGGCACACCCGCCGCTGCCCCGATGGCGCGCAATCATTCGGTCACGAAGTGACCCACGCGCGCTTCCACCGAACGCCGCTGCCACTCTTCATGGCCACAGCACGGTTCGACGCGATCTGGCTGCACGACGGTGTCCTCGACGCGCGCGACTACAAGACCGGTCAAGTCTGGAGCGACCGCGTCCGTGAGGACCGTCAAGCGCGCGTGCAGGCCTGGGTACTCGCACCGCTCGCGGAGCGGCTGGGCGCGCGTCTGCGGATCGCGTTCGAGCATCTCGCGGTCGAGATCGCCGACGATCCAGAACCGTTCGAGCCCGATGCCGACGACCTCGCGCAGATCGAAGACGAGTTGCGCTCGACCGTGGCGGCGATGCGAGCCGAGGTCGCGTACCAGGGAATCGCGGAGCGGGAGATCTGCGGCCGATGCCGGTACCGATCGATCTGCCCGGACTCTGCGGCGCGGAGTGAGCCGGTCTGGCCGGTTGTCGAGCCGGACGACGCCGACGCCGACGCGTAGCGCGTGGGCGCTGCCGAGGCTTCTGCACATGACCCACGGCGTAATCGAGCGGTTCCTGCGCAGCCTGGTGGGGCACGACTGGTCCGCGCTCGAGGCGTGCCTCGCGGACGACTTCACGCGGGTCGGCCCGTACGGCGATGCCTACTCGTCGAAGGCCGACTACCTGGCATTCCTCTCGGATCTCATGCCGCGCCTTGCGGGCTACGAGATGCAGGTTGCTCGTGTCTCCTACGCCGACGGCGCTGAGCGCCATGACCGACGACGGGCGGATCAGCCGCGTCGAGGTGTTCACCAGACGCGCTCTCCGGCGTGAGTTCGCGCAGCCGACCCGCGACAGGCTGCGTCGAGCTGACGCACAGAACGTCGTCAGTCCGAAGCGCCCAGATCGACGCGGAGAGTGAGGACGCCATCGGTGAAGTCCCAGGTGGCGTCGCCCACGATCGCGAAATCCTGGAAGTCGAGCTGCGCCTGCTCGACGAACTTCTGCCGCTCGGGGCCGGCGACCGGCGGGAGCGGACGGGCGCGCACCGCCGCCGCGCGCTCGCGGAACCGGGCAAGCATCGCTTCGACATCGAGCTCGTCATCCATATGAGGACGCTACCCAACCAGGCGGGCGACGAGCACCCGATCGCGGTCGGTGTGGTCCTTGCGGATCGACACCTCGGTGTAACCCGCCGCGCTCGCGTGCGCGGCCATCGCCTCGGCCTGATGGGGCGCGAGCTCACACACCAGTACACCGCTTTCGCGCTCGAGCCACTCGCGAGCGTCGTCGACGATCTGTTCGATCGCTTCCACACCGGTCGGGCCGCTCACCAGCGCGAGGCGCGGCTCCCAGTCGGCGATCTCGCGCGGGAGGTCTTCCACCTCGGCCGCGGCGACGTACGGAGGGTTCGAGACGACCAGGCGCAGCTCGCCTTTGAGGTGGTGGGGCAGCGCGTCGAACCACGAGCCCTGTACCGAGCGCACGCGCGCGGCCAACGATCCCGCGCCGGCAAAGTTCGCGCGTGCGACCGCCAGAGCATCGTCGCTGATGTCGGTTGCCCACACTTCGGCATCGGGAAGCTCCGACACGAGCGCAAGCGCGAGCGCACCCGAGCCGGTTCCGAGGTCGGCAACGGAATATGTCGCGGTCGCGCCGGCCCACGCGTTGGGGCGCCCGCGGCGCAAACCGAGTCGCACCGCTTCCTCGATCGCGGTCTGCGCGACGACTTCCGTCTCCGGACGCGGCACGAGCACGCGGGAATCGACGAAGAGATCGAAGCCGAGGAATTGCCAGATCCCGAGCACGTACTGCAACGGCTCGCCCGCCGCGCGCCGTTCGAGCATGTCGCCGAGATGCCGGGCGCCGAGGGGGGACGCGGGCTCGTGCTCCGCCATCACCAACTCGACGCCCTCGTAGCCCGACGCCCGTTCCATCACCCACCGCGCCTCGACGTCTGGTTTCTCGACGCCGACGTCGCGGAGCCGGCGCTCGGCCTGCTCGCGGAGATCGCGCCATGTGGGGGCGCTCAGTCTGTGCCTCCCGTACCGGCGAATTGTGCCTGTCGTTCATCGGCCGCGAGCGCGTCGGTGATCGCGTCGAGCTGGCCGGCGAGCACCTGGTCGAGCGAATGGAGCGTGAGCCCGATGCGGTGGTCGGTCACACGATTCTCCTTGAAGTTGTAGGTGCGGATCTTGTCGGACCGGCCGCCGCTCTTCACCTGGTCGCGCCGCGCCGACGACAGCTCCTCTTCCTGGCGTTCGCGCTCGGCCTGGAGCAGCCGGCTCCGGAGGATGCGCATCGCCTTGTCCTTGTTCTGGAGCTGACTCTTCTCGTCCTGGCACGTGACGACGAGGCCGGTGGGCTTGTGCGTGATCCTCACTGCGGAATCGGTCGTGTTCACCGATTGACCGCCCGGCCCGCTCGACCGGTACACCTCGGTCTTGAGGTCGTTGGGGCCGATATCGACGTCGATCTCCTCAGCCTCGGGGAGCACGGCCACCGTGGCCGCGCTCGTGTGCACGCGGCCCTGGCTCTCGGTGACGGGGACGCGCTGTACCCGGTGGGGTCCGGCCTCGTGCTTGAGGTGCGACCACGCGTCTTCACCCTTCACGACGAAGGTGATCTCCCGGAAGCCGCCCATGTCGGAGGGCTGGCGGTTGAGCACCTCGACCTTCCATCCGTGCGTGTCGGCGTACCGCTCGTACATGTGGAACAGGTCGGCGGCCCAGAGGTTGCCCTCCTCGCCACCCTCGCCGCCACGGATCTCCACGATCACGTTCTTCCCGTCGTTGGGATCACGCGACACGAGCAGCTCTCGGATGCGCGCATCGAGCTCGGTGAGCTGCGCGTCCTTCGCGTCGATCTCAGCGGAGAGGTACTCACGCATCTCGGGGTCCTCCTCGCCCGCGAGCAATTCGCGCGCGTCGGCGAGGTCGGCTTCGGCGTCGCGGTACGCGCGGTACGCCTCGACGATCGGTCGGAGCTCGGCGTTCCGACGACCGGCGTCGCGCGCGGCCCGCTGGTCGCCGGAGGAGTAGATCTCCGACAACTGCGATTCGAGCTTCTCCAGCTCGGCCTCGAGCTCCGCGAGCCGATCGAACATGGAGCTCAGGGTAGGGGGAGTGGGCGTCGTCAGCCGACCGGGAACGCGTCCTGTGCGGCTCGATCGCTCGGGGAACGGGGCATCGCAGGAAACTCGTAGTCGGCATCCGCGAGCGGCGGGTGATCCGACGCCGGCTTGCGCGCCATCGCGGCCTCGATGACCGGCTCCAAACGGCGCGCCTTCTCCTTCTGGAGGCGCTCGTCACGATCTTTGAACTCGGGGAGCACGTCTCGCCCGAACAGCTCGAGGCTCTCCATGATGTCCTCGTGGAGGTTCTTGCCCGACTGGCTGCAGAAGATCACCTGGTCGACGCCCGCCTCCTCGTAGCGCTTCAGGTAATCGTGGATCTGATCGGGGGTGCCGACGGCGCCGCGGAGCCCGAAGAAGCCCTCCTGCTGCACGATCTGCGCGCCGAGACGGTCGCCCGCGCTGGACGCGGCCTCCACCGCTTCCGGTGAGTACCCGCGCTGTGCGCGCGTGTGCTGGTACTCCGCCCACACGTCGGTATCGCCGGGACGATGATGGCCGAACACGTAGTAGTGCGCGAGCGAATACCCGAAGAAGTTCGCACCTTCGAGGCCGCGGCGCATCGCTTCGTCCTCGTCCTCGTGGCACATGAACGTGCTGACACATGCCACGTTGGGGTTCACCATGTCGCCGATGGGGATGCACTCCGACGCCAGCGTGTCGTAGTAGTCGGTGATCCAGTGCTGGGCCTCTTCGGGGTTGATGAACGCGAACGCGAGCGCACCGATGCCCTTCTGCGCGGCGAGGTGGATCGTTTCGCGACGGCTGGCTGCTACCCACACGGGCGGATGCGGCTTCTGCACGGGCTTGGGTACGACATTGCGCGGCGGCATCGTCACGTAGTCACCGACGTGACCGGTGAACGGCGTCTCGGTGAGACAGCGGATCGCGACGCGCAGACCCTCCTCCCACATCGCGCGCTTCTCGAGCGGGTCGATCTGGAAGCCACCGAGCTCCGCCTCCGACGACGACTCGCCAGAGCCGAAGTCGGCGCGACCGCCCGATACGAGGTCGAGCATCGCGATGCGCTCGGCGACACGAGCGGGGTGGTTGAACGGCGGTGGTGTCTGCACGATGCCGTGACCGAGGCGGATGTTCTCGGTGCGCTGCGACACCGCGGCGAGGAACACCTCGGGCGCGCTCGAGTGGCTGTACTCCTCGAGGAAGTGGTGCTCCACCTCCCACAGGTAATCGATTCCGAGCGCATCCGCGAGCTCGCACTGCTCGAGCGCGTTCTGGATCAGCGTGACCTCGGAGTCGTCACTCCACGGCCGCGGCAGCTGGTGCTCGTAGAAGATCCCGATTTTCATCCTTGCTCCCCGCTCTCGGCGCCTGCGGCGCCGGGCCGCTCGGGCCCCCGGGGGGGGGGGGGGGGG
>JBBDHW010000016.1 GCA_040880805.1 Acidimicrobiia bacterium
GTCACCCAGCGCGCGAGCACGTGGGCACCGGGCCGGACTCCGGGTCGCTCGACGACGCGGGCGTTCACGCCGTCGAACGGCGGCGAACCCGACGAGGTGTGGCGCTCCGCGAGGACCGTCGCGAACAGGTCGACCTCACCGAGGCCGGAGAGCGCGGCGAGTGTGTTCTGGAGCCGAAGGGAGCCGCCTGAGCGCGCCGGCCATTCCGCACGGTCAGCCAGGCACAATGTCCGCATTTGCCCCCTTCCCCGGACCAATGAGTATACGACCTGCGTTTCGACCCACCTCGGGCCCAGCGCGTCCTCCGGCCGCCATCGCCCTGTCCCACCCTGGTAACTCGGGTGAGGGAGCGCGCCGGCCTGAATGCACCTGCGCGATGCGCGGATCGGACTCATAGGTCTCGCGTTCGGGTGGTGGAGACGGCCGCGTCATCTCCCAGTAGCGCGGGGTGCGGATGCCCTCGGCCTGCCCCATCAGTGCATGCAGGTGCGTCGACCCGGTGCGCGGCAACCCGAGAATGAACACGGGAGCAACCACTTCCTCGTCGGCGATCGCCGGGAACCGCGTTCGATCGCGCACGAGTTGCAGTCGCTTGGTGAGCAGGCCCACCAGCGTCGCCGCGGCGGCGCGTTCCCGGTCGCCCTCCAGACCTGCTTCCCGGTTGAGCGACTCGATCAGCACGTCGAGGGGCCCGATGAACGGGACGTCGCCGAAGTCGTCGAGCCCGGTCTCGGCGCGGGCCGTCTCGATGAGCTCGTCGCGATCCAGGTTTCCTCCCACAACTGCTCCTTGCGTGGCGGCCGTGACGTTTGGAGACTCCCGTGGCGTGAGCCCGAGGTAGAGATTGACGCGGGGGGCCTTCCCGGCACTGCGACTTGTTGCTTCGAGCACGCCTTACAGGGCCGATCTGCGAACCGCCCTACGTGTGAACGGCGTTGACCGCGCCGATTTCCTCGCCGATGTAGAGGTCGTTGCCGTCGAGATTGATCCGCAGGTAAGCGGCGGGCATGGCGGGAGTGTACGAGCGTCGGTCTGCGAGAATGCCGCCCGACACGGGGGAGGTTCTGTGAGGGACGCGCCGAGAGGTTTCTGGGTCGCGGCGCGCGCCGAGCCGGAGCGTATTGCCGTCATCGACGCGGCCGAGCATGCCTGGACCGCGGGCGAGATGTTGGCGGGCGCCAACCGGCTCGTCCACGCGTTGCGCGCGCGGGGCGTGCACGAGGGAGACCCCGTCGCGACGCTCGCGCCCAACCGCGCGGAGCTGCTGCAGACGCTGCTCGCCGTTTTCCAAGCGGGTTGGCAGTACGTGCCGATCAACACGCATCTGACCGCCGGGGAGGTCTCGTACATCCTCGCCGACTCGGGCGCGAAGGCGCTGGTCGCCGACGAGCAGTACGCGGCGGTCGCGACCACCGCGGCGGAGACCGCCGGCGTGCCCCGCGACGCGCGCATCGCAGTGGGCACGATCCCCGGCTTCGTCCCGATTGCCGACGCGCTCGCGGAGCAGCCCGACCGCACTCCCGAGGACCGGGTCGCGGGTGGGTTCATGCAGTACACGTCGGGGACTACGGGACGGCCGAAGGCCGTGCAGCGCGCGCCGTCGACCATGGACCCCGAGACGCAGGTGGCATTGTTCGGCGCGAACCTGACCCGCTACGACATCGAGCCGGACGGCGACGCCGTGCATCTCGTGACGTCGCCGATGTACCACATGTCGCCGTTGTCGTTCGGCTACTTCTCGATGCACTTCGAGCACACGGTCGTGCTGATGGAAAGGTGGGACGCCGAGCGCGCGCTCCAGCTGATCGACCGCTACCGCGTCACCGACGTCGCGATGGTGCCCACCCAGCTCCACCGGTTGATGCAGCTGCCCGAGGAGGTGCGGAAGCGGTACGACGTGTCGTCGTTGCGCCAGGTGATCCACGCCGCCGCGCCCTGTCCACTCGATCTCAAGCGGCGGCTGTTCGACTGGCTCGGGCCGGTGATCTACGAGTTCTACGGCGCGACCGAGGGCGGGGGAACGCTTGCGAAGCCGCACGACTGGCTCGCGCATCCCGGCACCGTCGGGAAGCCATGGCCCGGGGCGGACGTCAAGATCTTCGACGACGACGGCAAGGAGCTGCCGCCCCGGACGGTCGGCACGGTGTACCTGAAGCTCATGGGGGAGTTCGCGTACAAGGGCGATCCCGACAAGACCGCGGCGAACCGGCGCGGCGACTACTTCACCGTCGGCGACATCGGCGAGCTCGACGAGGACGGCTTCTTGTACCTGCGCGACCGGAAGATCGACATGATCATCTCGGGTGGCGTGAACATCTATCCCGCCGAGATCGAGGCCGCCTTGCTCTCACACCCCAAGGTCGGCGACGCTGCCGTCTTCGGGGTCCCGCACGACGACTGGGGTGAGGAGGTCAAGGCGGTCGTGGAGGCGGCACCGGGCGTCGAGCCGTCACCCGAAGTGACTGCCGAGTTGCTCGCGCACTGCGAGGCCAACCTGGCGCGTTACAAGTGCCCGCGCAGCATCGACTTCACCGACGCCATGCCGCGCGATCCCAACGGCAAGCTCTACAAGCGCACGCTCCGCGACCCCTACTGGGTCGGCCGCGAGCGCAGCATTTGACGACCGTGCATCGAGGAGCGTGATGGCCCGGATACCGATCGAGGAGGGGTTCTTCCGGATCCCCGACGACCCCGCGGAGCCACCGCGCCTGCTGGGCAGTCGCTGCCCGAGCTGCGGCGAGGTCTTCTTCCCGCGCCGTCTGGTGTGTGCGAAGTGCCTGCACGAAGGTTGTGAAGACGTCGACCTGTCGACGCGCGGCCGGCTCTGGACGTGGACGTACTGCCACGCGCCCCTGTTCGGGAAGAAGGACGCCGACGTACCCGGCTACGGCGTCGGGCAGGTCGACCTCGCGGAGGGGCCGCGGGTCCAGTCGATCCTCCTCGGTGGACCGGACGACTTCGAGATCGGCATGGAGCTCGAGATCGACCTCGAGACGCTGCGCGAGAACGAGGACGGCGACGAGATCGTGATCTACCGCTTCCGGCCCGCCGCCGAATACTTCAACGGGGTGGCGTGATGCGGCGCGGGTTGCGGTTCGAGGGGGTGGCCGTCGCCGGGGTGGGGATGGTGCCCTTCGGCATGCTTCCGGAGCGGCCGATCCTCCACCTCGCGCGCGACGCGGGCTTGCTCGCATTGCACGACGCGGAGATGACACTCGCCGACGTCGACGAAGCGTTCGTCGGCTACATCCAGCTCGCATCGATGGTCGGCATCAAGGCCATGAAGGAGCTCGGGCTCACCGGCTTGCCCGTCACGCACATCGAGAACGCGTCGGCCACGGGGCTCGTCGCGTTCCGCGAGGCGGCGTGGGCGGTGTCGTCGGGGCGCGCGGATGTCGCCATGGCCCTGTGTTTCGACAAGTTCACCGACATGGCGGGCGGCGGCGGTCGGGCCGGGGGTGGACGCGGCGGCGGCCGCGACGTGATCGACGCTCCGATCCTGCCCGCGTCCTACTTCGCGCTGTGGGCGCAGCGACGCATGCACGACCGCGGCACGAAGCCGGAGCACTTCGCCGCCATCGCCGCGAAGAACTGGAATTACGGAGCGGTGTGCCCGACCGCGCATCGACGGTCGGATCACACGGTCACCGTCGACGAGGTGCTCGGCTCGCGCATCGTCGCCGAGCCGCTCACCACGATGATGTGCTGCCCGGCCGACGACGGCGCGGCGTGCGTCATCCTCGCTCGTGAGGATCTCGTGCGATCGCGCCAACCGGGCCGCGCGCTCGTGCGGCCACTCGCGTCGGCACTGCAGTCGGAGACGTACGCGCGCGGTCACACGTTCGTCGGACCGGTCGTGGGTCCGTCGACGATGACGCGCGACACCGCGCGCGAGTGTTACGAGGCGGCGGGCTTAGGACCGGAAGACGTGAACGTCGCGTTCTGTCACGACGCGTTCGTGAACGAAGAGCTCGAGTATTACGAGCTGCTCGGGTTCTGCGCAGAGGGCGAAGGGGACAAGCTCGTGGAGGAAGGCCAGACCGGTCCCGGCGGGCGGATCCCGTTCAACACTGACGGCGGCCTCATCGCGCGCGGCCATCCGGGTGGGCCGACGGGTCTCGCGCAGATCCACGAGTCGGTGTTGCAGCTCCGCGGCGACGCCGACGGTCGTCAGGTCGACGGCGCGCGCATCGCGCTCGCGCACCTGGTCGGTGGCGGGAGCATCTGCACCGTGAACCTGCTCGAAAGGACTGACTGACCATGGCGACAACTGAGGAATTACGGGAGGCCGGGCGCGAGATCCAGGGACAGTTGTGGCCCGCGACGCGCACGAGCGCGGGCGGGCAGTTCCCCGCGGCGAAGCTCGCGCCCGACTACTTCGACTACGTGCAGCAGACGGCCTTCGGGATGATCTGGTCGCGGCCGGGTCTGCCGGTTCGCGACCGGTCGATGATCACGGTCGCGATGCTGGCGTCGCTCGGACACCTCGAGGAGCTGCGCGCGCACCTGATGGGAGCGTTGAGCGTCGGACTGTCGCGCGACGAGCTGGTCGAGGTGCTCATGCAGGTCGCGGTGTACGCGGGCGTGCCCGCGGCGGTCGCCGCGCTGCGCGTCGCCGCCGACGTGGTCAGCGTCGACGAGAGCGGGTAGGTCAGTCGACGTTCCACCGGAGCGTGACGTCGCCCTGTCGCTCGGCGGCAGTCACGAGGTCGCTCCAGTCGTGGTCGCCGAGCCCCGCTGCCATCGCGCCGACGAGCACCTGGAGCAAGGCCGCGCCGGCCGGGGTGGGCACGGCGAGTGCGCGACCGGTGTCGACGATCAAGCCCATGTCCTTCGCAGCGAGCTCGAGCGCGAAGCTCGTGGGCCGGTCGCGCTGGTCGATCCCCTCGACCATCCGCTCGAGGTAGAAGTTCGTTGTCCCACCGGTGCGCAGCACCTCGACCGCCGTCTGCACCGGGATGCCAGCCTTCGCGCACAGCGAGAGTCCCTCGAGGCTCGCCCAGGTGGCGGCGTAGGCGAGGAGGCTGTTCACGAGCTTCATCGTGTTGCCGAGCCCGAGCGGGCCGAGGTGGAACGTGGCTCGACCGAGCGGATCGAGAACGGGCCGCACACGCGCGACGGCGTCGTCGTCCCCGCCCACCATGAACATCAGCATGCGGTTCTCCGCGCCGGGTGCGCCGCCCGTGAGCGGCGCTTCGACGAGGTGATGACCGGACGCCGTGAGTCGCGTGCCGAGCTCTTGCACCACCCCGGGGTTGTTCGTGGAGAGGTCGACGAGGATCGAGCCGGCGGCCGCAGTCGTCGTCCACTCGTCTGCCACCTGGCGGACCGCCGACGGCGAGGGCAGCGACAGCATGGTGATCTCGGATGCAGCTCCCACGGCCGCGACCGACGGTGCCGCCTCGGCGCCCTCGATTGCCTTCACGCGTTCGGCGTCCACGTCGTACACCGTCACCTCGTGACCGTCGGTGACGAGGTTGTTCGCGATGTGGCCGCCGATGTTGCCGAGCCCGATCATTCCGACGCGCATGATTCCTCCCGGCGACCTGATACTGGCGTTGAGAGTACGGTCGCGGGTGACGGCGTGCCAATGGAGGACATGATGGGCCTTCGCGACCATGTGATCTGCGACAGCGACCTGCACGTGATGGAACCGCCCGACCTGTGGGAGCGCTACATCGACCCCGCGTTCGCCCACGCGGCGCCCCGCGGCATGTCCGAGCTTCCTCGCGACATGCGGGTCAAGGTGAAGAACTCGGTGATGTTGCGCCTGGGCGCGGTACGGCCCGTCCGCAACACCGGGACCCGCGCGAGCGGCTGGCGACCGGAGCACGACGACGCGTACGCGGCGTCCGAAGCGCGCGGCTGGGACGCGCAATCGCAGGTGGACGCGATGGACGCCGAAGGTCTCGACCTCGCGGTGCTGTTCCCGTCGCGTGGCCTCTTCGTGCTCGGCCTCGACAGCGTCGAACAGATGGGGATGGACGGGCTCGAGCCCGAGTTCGCGAGCGCGATCGCTCGTGCGTACAACGACTGGATGAAGGACTTCTGCAACTTCGCTCCGCACCGCATGTTCGGCGCGGCGATGGTCGCGCCGCACGACGTGCCCGGCGCGGTCGAAGAAGCGCGCCGCTCCGTGGAGGAGCTCGGCTTCAAAGCGATCTTCCTCGCGCCCTCCACCGTCAACCGCCGGCCCTGGCACCACCCGGCGTACGACCCGCTGTGGGCGGAGATCGAGCGGCTCGACGTCCCCATCTCGTTCCACGGCGGCGGCCAGACGTATCTCACGCCCGACTTCAGCCTCGGAGTGCTCGACAAGCTGATGCTGTGGCACACCTTCAGCCAGCCACTCGGGATCCAGTTCGTCACGGTGTGCTTCTGCGGCGGCGGGATCCTCGAGCGGTTCCCGACCCTGCGTGTCGCGTTGCTCGAGGGCAACTGCTCGTGGGCGCCGTGGTTGCTCTACCGCCTCGACGAGCACTACGAGTGGACGGGAGGGCACGAAGCTCCCGACCTCACGATGCCGCCGTCGGAGTACTTCAAGCGGAACTGCTGGGTTTCGGTCGAGGCCGACGAGGAACCCGTGCCCCACTTCGTCAGCACGTTCGGCGACGAGAAGCTGCTGTTCTCGACCGACTACCCGCACGGCGACTCGAAGTACCCGCACGCGGTCGACGCCTTCGACAAGCTCCCGATCTCCGACGAGAGCAAGGCGCGCATCGTGAGCACGAACTGGGCCGACCTCTACAAGATCCCGCTCACGAAGAACGTCTGACCGACCGTCGGAGCCCATGGCGTTGCACTTCCTGACGGAGCACGAGTACGAGGTCGTCGCACGATGCGCCGATCGGCTCTTGCCGCCCCACGCTGCGTTCGTCGGTGGTGCAGCGGCGGGAGTCGCCGGCTACGTCGATCTGACGCTCGGCGGGTTCGAATTCGATCCGCCACGAATCTGGGCGGGGGGCCCGTTCTCGGGGCGCTTCGGCGGCGCCGCGACGTTCGACCAGTTCATCCCCTTGTCACGGGTCGAGGAACTCGCCTGGCGTACGCGCATCGAGGGATCGCGCGGCATCGCGGAACGCGAGTGGAACGGTCCGGTCCGCGGTTGGCAGGAGATCTACCGCGAGGGGATCGCGATGCTCGCGGACAACTTCCTCGATCTCGCGGGCGAGGAGCAGGAAGCGGCGCTCGATGCGCTCCCCGAGTTGAAGCAACTGCTGTTCGAGCACGCCTGCGAAGCGTGTTACGGGTCGCCCGAGTACGGCGGCAACCTGGACCTGAACGGTTGGCGCGCGATCGGATACGCCGGCGACGTGCAGCCGCGCGGCTGGCGCGACGAAGAGGTCACCAGTGCCTGACTTCGACGTCGTGATCGTCGGCTCCGGTCCGGGCGGCGCGACCACGGCCGACGTGTTGACTGCGGCCGGGAAGTCGGTGTGCGTCCTCGAGAAGGGCCGGAACCATCTGTTGGCGCTGGAGCCACCGTTCGAGAGCCTTGGGCGCCTCTCGAACGACGAGATCAAGTTCAATCGTCGCCATTTCCTCGGTCCCGACCCGCTGCTCGAACCGCGGACCTACCGACGCGCGGTCGCCGACGGCGACCGTATCTTCACGGGCGATGTCAACAACATGCCGTCCACGGTTGGCGGTGCCGGATACCACGCCGACGGCAAGTTGCCGCGCTACCGCGAGATCGACTTCCGCCTCGCCGGCGAGCTCGGACCGGTTGACGGCGCCGAAGTCGCCGACTGGCCGGTCGACTACGACGAGATCGAGCCGTACTACGCCGAGGCGGAGCGCGCCATCGGCGTCGCCGGTGACCACACGGGCAATCCGTTTGCGGCCTGGCGCAGCGGCCGGTACCCGATGCCACCCGGCGCCGACATGTTCCTCACGACGCTCACGGGTCCGGCCGCCGAGACGCTCGGCTATCACCCGTACCGCGCGCCGACCGGTGCCAACAGCGTCCCGTATGACGGCCGGCCGGCGTGCAACAACTGCGGCTTTTGCGCGTTCTACGGCTGCCCGATCGAAGCGAAGGGCGATCCGGTTGCGCTGCTACGACGCGCATTGCGCACCGGTAACTGCGAGATCCGCCCCGAGAGCATCGCACTCGAGATCCTGGTCGACAGTACGGGGAAGCAGAGTCGCGGAGTGCGCTACCTCGACGCGGACGGGACGCAACACGAGGTGACGTCGAACGCGGCCGTGGTCGCGTGCGGCGCGTTCGAGACTCCACGGCTCCTGCTCCGGAGCGGCATCGGGAACTCTTCCGATCTCGTCGGGCGGTATCTCATGTTCCACCTGCAGACGATCGTGTTGGGGTACTTCCCGTTTCGACTCCACGCGTACAAGGGCCGCGATGTCACGCACCTCATGGACGATCCGATCGTCGGCGACGCGGCGAGTGCAGCGGCTGCGAAGACGGCCGGCGTGCCGTACCTGCGCGGCGGAATCGTCGAACACGGCGGGAGCGGCCACCCGATCGGCGAGGCGCTGTACACACCACCTGGGCAACAGCACAGCGCGCGCATGGCGGCGTCGGACCGCCGCGACCGGATGGTCGGCTTCACGATGCAGGGCGAAGATCTGCCGCAAGCAACCAACCGCGTCGATCTGGATCCCGCCGTCCGCGACGTGTGGGGTCTGCCGGCCGGACGCATCACCTACACGTCGCACGAGCACGATGTCGCGTGTGCGCACCACTGGGGGCCGCGGCTCGAGGAGGTCCTGCGCCAAGCGGGCGCGCACACCACGTCGTGGCTCACCTCCCCCGGAACTCCTGGTACGCGCGTGCCGGGCCTCCAGCCGATCTCACGGCACTGGATGGGTACCGCGCGGATGGGTGACGATCCTCGGCGGTCGGTGTGCGACCCGTGGCAACGTCTGTGGGACGTCGACAACGTCGTGGTGACCGACTCGTCGGTGTTCCCGACCTCGACCGGATACGGCCCGACGTTGACGCTGGTGGCTCTCGCGGTGCGCGCCGCACGCGCGCTCGCGGGCATCGAACCGCTGACGTCGGACCGTGCGAACGCGATCTGAGCGTCGGCGCCTCAATGCTGGAAACTGCCGTGCGAGTCGTGCTGTACGCGCTCGTCGCCGCGACGAGCCCGATTGCCCTCGGGGCGACGCTCGCCGTACTCAAGAGCAATCGACCCCGGGTGAACGGCAGCGCGTTCGCAATCGGATTCCTGCTGGGCCAGTCGGCGGTCTGTCTCCTCGCGTTCGTCATCGGTGACGCGTCGATCGCCGAGCCCAAGAACAAGCATGAAACCTTCGAGTCGCTCCTCGCGCTCGCGGTCGGGATCGCGCTCCTCGCTACCGCCGCGCACGTGCGATCACGTCCTCGCGAGCCGCGACCGCACCGCCCCCTCGGACCGAGGACGAAGGCCATGCTCACGCGGCTCTCGCGGCTCTCACCGGGCGCGGCACTCGGTACCGGCATCGCGCTCGGCATCGGTGGTCCCAAGCGGCTCGGCCTCACGCTTATCGTCGCGGCCGCGATCTCTGCAGCCGCGCTGGGGGGTACCGCCGACCTCGGCCTCGTCGCCGTCTATGTGCTCGTCGCCACTGTTCTCGTCTGGGTGCCCGTGACCCTCTTTGTGCTGTTCGGAACGCGCGCGACGGACTGGATAGATCGCGCCCAGGCATGGGTGTCTCAGCACGAACAACCGTTGACGTTCTACCCAGCGCTCGTCGTCGGCGTGGGGCTCACCGCTGAATCGCTGATCCGGCTTCTCTGAACCTCATGCTGGAGTCGCGACAGCTCCGTCGGCGACGTCGCTGCGGTTCGCGAGCATGACGAGTACGGCATCGATGCTGGCAGCGAGTTCACGGAGTCGTTGCTCGATCGCGAGCAGGGCATGGACCTGCGCGACCGCGCAGGACTGCTCACGCGACAAGGCGGGGTGGTCTTGCGCGGAGCTGAGTGCCTGTTCGGCCGCGGTGCGATCCGCGTCGAGCAGCGCCCTCGCGTCTTGTCCTGTCGGGTCGCTACTGGTGCTTGTCTCCATTGGTGTCACATCGATTCTCGTATGGATTCCAGGTTGGTCAGAGGGATACGGCACCGGCACGACTCGCCGCGCGCTTGGCGCGCGGTTGGCGACGCGTTCCGGTTTCGACGAGAAGGTCGAGCACCTCGCCGACGGTGCGCTCACCGTTCGTCGCTCCGAGCAGCGGAAGATGATCTTGGATCTGGTAGCGATTCCGGCGCCCGTCCCGCTCCTTGACGATATAACCGGCGGTCGCGAGGTCGGTGACGATTCTGTAGGCGCTGCGTTCGGTGATGTCAAGCGTTGTCGCGATATCGCGGAGCCGGATGCCCGGATCGTGGGCGATGCACACCAGGGCACGTGCATGGTTCGTCAGGAAGCTCCATGCCGGCATGGACCAGAACTCTACCATTTGCATTCAAGAAATCTATCGCTGGTGATCGCTCTCTCGCGGCGGCACTGCGGTGCCCCGGAAGCAGCTTGCGGAGTATGGGAAGTCTTGCGTCATCACGTAGTGGTAGGTGGTGACGGTCTTGCCGTCGAGTTGGATCTCGCTGGTGATCCCGTGACATTCGTCGAGGTCCTTGGTGGTGAGGATGTTGTGCTCCGCGACTTTCGGGCCGGTGATCGGGAAGCCATCCAGCGCGAAGCCGATCACGGTGTGGACCGACGCGTCCTGAATGCACTTGCTGAGCGTGTGGTAGTGGTACTCGTGGCTCATCTGCGGATGACCGTCACAGCCATCTTGTACTTCCCACGCACCCGCGTCGCGTCCACCCGCGTCGAACGCGTCGAAGAGCGCGACGCCGGTGGTCATCACACCGACTTCGCCACTCACGCAGCTCGGAGCGCTCTGCACGGTCGGGTTCGCGTCGAGCGTGTAGGTCAACGACTGGCTCTCGATGCTGTTCGGGTTCCGGTCGTACTGGTAGGCGGGGTCCGACGGCTGCACGGGGAAGACGCCGGTCGTGTGGTCCCTCGGAAGGTCGTTGGTCGAGATGATGCGTGAGCTTCCAGTGATCGTGATCGTGTAGCTCGAGTCCCACTGCACATTGCCGGCAACTGCGACCTTCTCGTTGATGTCGTACTCCGTGTTGTCGTTCGCGAACCACGGGCCGCGCGTTTGCGCTCCGCCACCTCCGCCGGCGGGGACTCGGCACACGTACACGTATCCCTGCTCGGGTTGGTTCTGCCGGGTGTACTTGCCGTCGCCAACCGGCAGGATCCCGTCGGCGTACTCGTCGCCGTAGTTCTTGTTCGGGTCGAGGGTGAGGCCTGTACCCGACTTCGCGACTGTCGTCGACGTCGAAGCGGAATCGGAGGACGACGAGTCGCAACCGACGAGCCACAGCCCGTACGCGACGACGAACACCGCCACGAACGCCGCGCGCGCCGCGGCGTTCACGCACCGGGCCGCAGGACGCGGCCGGGGCGTGCACCGGTGTCCACGCCGTCGCGGCGGACGAGCACACCGTTGACGACCAGCGCGAGGTAGCCCTCGGCGTCGACGACGAAGCGTCCGCCGCCTGCGGGGAAGTCTTCCACCCACCGCGTCGCGCCGGCGGCGAGGCGCTCCGGGTCCCACACCACGAGGTCGGCCACCGCGCCCGGCCGGATAACACCACGGTCGCGCAGCCCGTACAAGCTCGCCGGGATCGCGCTGAGGCGAGCGACTGCCCACTCGAGCGGGAGCGCGTCGGGGACGTACTCGGTGAGCAGACGCGTCGTGTAGTCGACACCGCAATACGACGACAGGTGCGCCCCGGCGTCGCTGCTGCCCGGGAGCGTGAGGGGGTGCGCCACGATCGCCGCGGTTGCCGGGTTCGCGCCTCCACCACGTGATCCGGCGCCGCCCGAACCGGCGAGCGTGAAGACCAGCTCGAGGCCTTCGGCGAGTGACGCGTCGAGGAACGCGTCGAGCTCGTCGGTCGCTCCGAGGAGCGAGCGCAGCTCGGGAACGCGGAGCCCCACCCAGTCCGGATGGCTGTCGGCGCGCGCTACCTTGATGTTGTTCCACCCGAACACGATGTTCCGGCTCTTCGTGTCGGCCCACTGCGCGCGCATCTCGTCGCGGACCGACGGGTCGGTCAAGCGTTGCGCGCGCTCGGTGGAGGGCAGGGTCAGCGTGTCGCGGAACGCGGGCATCTCGTCGAACAGGAACGTGTCGGCGAGGGCGAAGAACACCTGCAGCTGCTGCGTCGCCGACTGTGGGTAGAGACGAGCTCCCGCACGTTGTGCCGCTTCCGCGAACTCGATGCCGGCGCGCCACGCGTCGGGCTGGGTCGGCAGCGGTTGGAGCGGGTTCACGTTCATCGGCTTCCCGCTCGCCGCGCACATCGCGAGCATGAGCGCGCGATCGTCGTCCGAATGGCCTTCGAGGTTTGTACGCGAGATGAACTCGAGCGCACCGCTCGGGAAGTCGGCAAGGGCACCGGCCAACGCAACGAGCTCGTCGTGTGCCGCGAGGTTCGACGGCACGGGCCGGCCGTCGTGAGTGACGTGCAGGTCGAGCTGCGACGACGAGAAGCCGACCGCGCCGTCGCGCATCGCGTCGTGCACCAGTGCGACCATCGCCGCAACCTCATCGGATGTCGCGGCGCGCTCGACCGCCGCGTCGCCGAGCACGTAGCGGCGGACGGCGGAGTGTCCGACCTGGAGCCCGACGTTCACGCCGAGTCCACCGCGTTCGAGATTCGCCGCGAAGTCAGCGCAATCACCACCACCGAATGTCGCGCCGGTCGCAAGCGTCTCGGGATGCATGCCCTCCACGCGGCTGAGCATCTGCAGGAGCCACGCCACGTCGGACGGACGCGCGGGGAACAACGAGAACCCGCAGTTGCCCGTGATCACGGTGGTTACCCCGTGCCATGACGACGGCGACGCGGTTGGGTCCCAGTGCAGCTGCGCGTCGTAGTGCGTGTGGATGTCGACGAAACCGGGCGCGAGCACGCCACCGTCGGCGTCGAGCTCGACCTCACCGCGCTCGTCGACGCGGCCGACCTGGGTGATGTACCCGTCGCGAACCGCGACGTCGGCCGTATACGGCGGAAGCCCGCTGCCGTCGACGACCGTGGCGCCGCGCACGACGAGATCGCTCATGCCGGTGCGCGCGCCGCGACGAGCTCCTCGATCCCGTAGAGCCGAGCCGCGTTCTGGCCGAACAGCTTGGCCCGATCGGACGGCTCCATGTCTTCGGTGTGCTCGCGGAGCTCGTCGACCACACCGGGGTACTTGGCGTCGCTGTGCGGGAAGTCGGACGCCCAGATGAGGTTGTCGGCTCCGGCGAGTCGAGCCATCGCGCCCATCGTGTGCTCGCCGGGGTCGAAGCTGACGACGCATTGCCGCTGGAAGTACTCCGTGGGCGAGAGCGAGAGCTTCGCGGTTGCCCACCCGTACGTTTCGAGGAACTCGTCCATGCGGTCCATCCAGTGCGCGATCCAGCCGCCCCCGCATTCGAGCACCGCGACCTCGAGCGTCGGGTGACGTTCGAGCACGCCCGAGTAGACGAGGTTCGAGAGCGTCATGTACTGGTCGAAGAAGAGGATGACCGCGTGGTGCGTACCCGGTGCCATCAGGTCGACCATGCGCTTCGACGTGCCCTCCATGTCGAACAGCCCCGCGCCGTGCAGACCGAGCGGGATGCGGTGCTCCTCGAGCGCGTCGTACATCGCGTCGAAGTCGGGATGCCACAGCGGGCGACCGAGCACCGGGTTCGGTCGCACCACGCCGGCGCGCAGACCCATCCCGACGACGCGGTGCACCTCGGCCGCCGCCGCTGCCGGATCGTGGGCGGGGAGCACCGCGCTGCCGACCAGCCGGTCGGGCGCGGCCGACGTCCACTCCGCCATCCAGTCGTTCCAGACCTGGTGGCACGCGACCGCGAGTTGCGGGTCCTGGATCCCGCCGAGGGCCTGACCGAGTCCGCAATAGAGCACGGCGATGTCGATGCCCTCCTCGTCGAGCACGCGGATGCGCTCGTGGGGATCGAAGCCGGCCGGGTTGCCGTCCTCGTAGCGCATCGCGCTCGCGAAGTTCTCGTTGTTGTGCATGCCGGCGTTCGTGAGGCCCGCGAGTCCCATCGGGATCCCCACCCGGTCCTCGACCAGCACCTGCTGGGTCTGGATCTCGTCGTTCCACCGCACGCGCAGACCCTGGTCGCGCATCGAAGGCGGGAGGTTCCGTTCCCAGAGGTCGGGCGGCTCGCAGACGTGGCCGTCGGCGTCGACGACGATCGGGCGCTCGGTTTCGGTGCTCACGTGTGCCGCTCCTTGTTCACGAGCTCTGCTTCGGGTCCGGGACTTCCTCGGGCGTGCCCTCGTGGTATTCGACGAACTCGATCAGGTAGCCGTCGAAGTCCTTGATGAACGCCACCGTCACCGGCCAACGGTCCAGGCGCTGCGGCTCCGACACCGACTCGCAACCAGCGGCGATGGCCTTGTCGTAGACGGCCCGGCAGTCGCTCGTGTTCACGTAGAGCTTCCACATGGCGGTGCCCATGTCGATGGGACCGTCTTGATCGAGCTGTTGCGCGAGCTGCATCCGGGAGCCGCCCTCCTTCGCCTGGAGCACTGCTTCCCGTGCGGTGGGGATCTCGGTGCGGCTCTGCAACGGGATGCCGACGACCCCGTCCCAGAACTCGATCGCGCGGTCGATGTCGCTGACGTTGATGCAGTACTGCGAGAGGATCTGACCCATCTCCGTCTCCGTGGTCGGCCGACGCGCGCGCAAGAGCTTCTGCGATACCCCACCCCCATGTCAACGCCCGAACTTGGCCGACTTGCTCACGGTGACGGCGAGGCGTGCGCCCGACAATGATCTTTGGAGAGGGGTGTCCTCCCGGGGCTCACAGATCGCGTATATCTGTAGATCCGTATCGATCGCCCCTCGTGTTTCGGCGGGGCTCGAGCGAGCACCGAGCGATGCTGCCGGCTATGGATCAGGTCGGCGCGTGATTCTGTATTCGTGCCAGCGTCGTTCTCACATGCCGCCCCGCGTGGACATTCTGTACGTCAACTCGGCGCGCGGAGATCGACGCAACGGCGTGCTGCGAGCCTCGCGCAGACGTCCGCTATCGGGACTCCGGTGCGCCTGAATGGGCTGCGCTCGCGCCGCCAGCGTGTTCATCGCGACAGAACATCGGCCGCTCCTAGCGGCAGTTCGGTGTGCTGCGAATGCTCGATGACACCGAATGCTCGTTCTGGATCGGGCGCGCACGCCGAATAGCCACCACGTCGCCCGACACCGTCGTGACGGCACCGCCCGTGGGAGGTCTCAGCTACCCGTGTGGCAGCTGCCGTCGGCGCTCGTGGGTGGCAGGTCGAGCGCGGGGTTCCGATCGAAGAAGCCGAACGGTGAGAGCAGGAACCCGGTGTACTCGACGGGCATGACCGGCCAGTCTTCGGGACGCACGAAGTGCGTGACCCCGAACGTGTACCAGAGGACGACGTCGGTGTCGGTTATCGCACGGTCGGCCGCAGTCCAACGCGGGAGCCCGTCGCCTCCTGCGTGCTGGTTGGGATACTCGCCCGCAGCGCGCCGTTCGTCGCGCGCGTATGGCGTGACCCAGAGGTTGTGACGCGCGAAGCCGGCGCGTTGCCCGACGCTCGACTCGGGTGACGCGAGCATCGTGGGCGTCGACATCGTGGGGACGAGCTTGTAGCCGACCGGCTGCCCGAGCCGGTTCAGGCGCGATGGGTTGACGACCTTCCACACGCGGCTCGTCGCGGCATTGACCTCGCGCTGTGCGGCGAGCTCCGTGTCGAGGCGCGTCGACTGCTGCGCGAACGCGTTGCCCCAGGGATTCTCCGGACCCGTGGGGACCGGTCCCGCCTCGACTTCGTACACGGTGTTGCCGGCGCCGTCGACGTCGAGGTCGAGGCGAGCGGAGAACAAGTGCTGGTGGTGGGGCGCCGCGAGGCCGGGCGCGATCACGTTCGCAAACTCCGGTTGCTCACCGGGCGCGATCGCCATCGGCGAGACGATACCGGTGAGTTTCACCTCGAGCTGGATGTTGCCGTCGAGGTAGAAGTACCAGTAGAAGCCGTACTCGTAGTTCCCAACCGTTGAGATGAAGCTGACGACGAGCCGGCGCGAGCGGCGGACTTCGTTCGTGTTCCCGCGCTGGTCGACATGCTTCCAGAGGATCCCGTAGTCCTCTTCGTGCATGCAGATCGCGTGCTCGACGTTGTACGGCTCGCCCTGCTCGGTCGCGAGCACGGCGTCGAAGTAGTGGATCTCGCCGAGACAATCGCAACCGAGTTGCAGCGAGTTCGCCATCCGACCGAGGCCCCACTCGCCGGCGTCGAACGCGTTCTTCCAGCCGTGCATCGCGCCCGGGTGCCCGTATGGCACCACCATCTCGCACACCGACGCTCGGTGGAGCACGGGCCGGACGCGGTCACCGTCGTGGTAGGCGACGGTGTGCAACACCAGGCCCTCGTAGGGATCGAAGCCGACGCGGAACGACCACCGCTGCCACCGCACGAGGTTCCCGTCGACGTGGAAGCTCGGACCCTCGGGCTGGACGATCGCGAGCGGCCTGAGGCCGTCGCGCAGTGGGCCGACGTCTTCGGGGAGGTACGAGCCGCGCTCGGGCGGCAGCGGCACCACACCGAGGTCGACGACTTCGAGCACCTCGCCCGCGCCCTGGTCGAAGAAAGCGATGAGCCCTTCGATCGGGCGCGCGTACCCGTTGTCAGCGTCGGACTCGCGCAGGTACGCGATGCACCGGCTGATGCGGCGGCCGTCCTCGTGAGCGACGCCGAACGAACCGGCAGGCCACGGGTCGATCTGGACGATCGCATCTTCGGCGATCCCGCGTCGCCGGAGCGCCGCCTGCCAGCCGGGGTGTGCGGTCACGCCGATGATCGCCGACAGTGACTCGCCGAAGAGCAACGCGGGTCGCACACCTTCACACACCGTCCACGAACGGATCTCGCCCGACGTCACCGAGAGGACGACCTCGATGGCGTCGAGCCGGGCACCGGGTGGCACGAGCAGCGCCTCGATCTCCCGGTCGACGGTCGAGGCATCGGCGTTCTTCGCGGGCTCGTACAACCGCACGTGCACGAACACCGAGTTGGCCTCGAACCGCTGGTCGGCCCGGACGATCTCGACCGCCCGGCGGATCTCGTCCGGAGTGACCATGGCCAGCGGGTGCACAGACGTGGTGGTCATGCGCGCTGGTCGAACGCGACCTTGATCGCGCCGGACTCGTCCTGCGTGGCGAGCGCGGTGAACGCGGTACGCCAGTCGTCGAGCGCGAAGGTGTGCGTGAGCATGTCGGTGAGGTCCACACGGCCGGAGCTTGCGAGGTCGAGATAGTGGGCGATGCCGTGCTTGCGGACGCCGTCGACCTCTTCGAACCCGAACGCGTTGGAACCGACCCAGCTGATCTCCTTGAAGTACAGCGGCGTCCACTCCCATGAAGTCGGTCCGTGCACACCGGCCTTCACGAGTGTGCCGTGCGCCTTGAGCAAGCACACCGATACCTCGAGGGTCTCCTTCTTCGAGATGGTGTCGTACACGATGTCGATCCCGCCCGGGTACGCCATCGGCAGATCGTGGTTGCCCCGGAGGACACCGCCCGACCAGTCGGCCGCGGCCTCGATCAGTTCCTTGACCGGCGAGTGGGCGAAGACCGCGCTCGCACCCAACTTGCGCGCGAGCTCACCCTGACTCTCGAAGCGCGCGACGACGCCGACCTCGACGTTCGGGTAGAGCGCGCGGAGAATGGCGACCGCGCAACTTCCGAGTGCGCCCGAGCCGTACACGAGCGCCTTGCCGTGCGGCGGCGGTGGGTGCCGCGTGATGCCGTGCAGCGACACCGCGAACGGGTCGGCGAACACCGCGATCTCGTCGCGCACGGAATCCGGCACCGGGAAGAGCATGGAGGGATGCGCGGGCATGAGGGTCGCAAACCCCCCGCTCGCGTCCTTCGACGTGCCGGTGTGGATGCCGGGGGCAATCGGTGGGACGGTGAAGTTCCAGCACAGGCTGAGATCGCCGACCTCGCACGCCGGACAGATCGGTGACACGCCCCGCGGCACGCACGACAGCCAAGGGTTGAGCACGACGCGATCGCCGACCTCTATGCCTTCTGCCTCGGGTCCCAGCGCCACCACGTCGGCAACGACCTCGTGCCCGGGCACTTGGGGCATCGACGAGAAGTCGCGCATGGGGTTGTCCATGCTCATCTCGCCCCAGTCCATGAACACCTGCTTGGAGTCCGACCCGCAGACCCCGGTGAGCCTCGGGCGTGTGACCACCCAGTCGGGGAGCAGGAATCCGGGATCGTCCATCTCGACGAGGTCCATCGGGGTGCGCGCGAGCGCGGCAATGAGTGGGTTGTCGGTCTCGGGCTGCGGCATCGGCGGGGGTTGAATTCCGTAGAGCAGTGCGCGCACGGTCTCGTCTCCTTGTGCTCAGGCCTTCGATGCTTGCTGCTGGCGGACGAACTCCGCGGTACCGGCGAGGAAGCCGGGGATGTCGTTGGCCTTCCCCACCGCGTAGTCCTTGAAGTGTGCGGGCGTGTACACCTCGAGCGCGTCGCGATCGAGCGCATCGAGGACGGCGTCGACGCACTCCGCGACCGTGATCGGTTCGACGGGCACGTCGAGCGGGTCGTTGTCGGGGATCGAGAAGAGCTCGGTGTCGACGATGCCGGGGTAGACGACGAGCACGTTCACTCCCGTTCCCCACAGGTCGACCGACATGCACTCCGAGAACACCGAGAGCGCGGCCTTCGACGCGGCGTACGCGGTCTCACCCGGCGAGGACAGCGTGGCCGCGACCGACGACACGTTGATGATGCGGCCCGAGTCGCGTTCGAGCATCTGCGGGAGCAGTGCGAGCGTGAGGTGGATCGGCGAGAGGTAGTTGATCCGGGTGACGGCGTCGACGGTCGCCGCGTCGGTGACGGTGACATGCCGGCGTTTCGGGATGCCGGCGTTGTTCACGAGGATGTCGACGCCGCCCATCTCGTCGACGGCGTTCCGTGCGAGCTGGTCGACCTGGTTCGGGTCGGTGAGATCGGTGGTCCATTGATGGACCTCGGCGCCGTGGGCCCGGCAGCGTTCCGCCACCTCCGTGAGCCGGTCGGTGCGCCGGGCACAGATACCAACCGCGGCCCCGGCGGCCGCGAACGCCTCCGCGAGCCCCGCCCCGATGCCCGACGACGCCCCCGTCACGAGCACCCGGCTTCCGCGCAACTCGAACCCCATGGTCCCCCCAGTGTCGGTACCGATCGTCGCCGTACCGTACGCGAGATCAGAGGGGATAGCTTCCCGGCAATGAAGTTCATGGTCGAGTGCCCTGTGATGAGCGACGCCGACGGCGGCGCCTGGATCTCCCCCGACAACATTGCCGAGTTCGCCCGTACCGCCGAAGAGTCGGGAATCGACGCGGTCGCGTTCACCGACCATCCCGCGCCGTCGAAGAAGTGGCTGGAAGCGGGGGGCCACGAGACTTTCGACCCGTTCGTCGCCCTCGGCTTCTGTGCAGCCGTCACGAGCACGCTGAAGCTGATGACCAACCTCACGGTCGTCCCGTACCGGAACCCGCTGCTGATGGCCCGATCGATGACGTCCGTCGACGTCCTCTCCGGCGGCCGGACGATCTTCACGCTCGGCACCGGCTACTTGCGCTCCGAGTTCGCCGCGCTCGGCGTCGACTTCGACGAGCGCAACGCTCTCTTCGACGAAGCCGTCGAGGTGCTGCGCGGCGTCTGGTCGACCGACGATTTTTCGTACGAAGGGCGGCACTTCAAGGCGATCGGCCAGATCATCAAGCCGGGGCCGGTCCAGCGCCCGTACCCCCCGCTCTGGCTCGGCGGCAACGCGAAGGTCGTGCTCGACCGCGTCGCGCGTTGGGGCAACGGATGGGCGCCGCTCCTCGGTGGCGGCCCGACGCTCGCGCGCACGACACGCACCGCGGTGATCGGGTCCGACGAGAAGCTGGCCGCGATGATCCGCGACCTCGGTACGCGCCTCGAGGCGAACGGCCGCAGCCTCACCGAGATCGACATCCTCGCGTCGAGCGTGGAGGCGCGGTACTCACCGGGCGCGCCCGAGGAACTCCTCGACGCGCTCGGCCGGCTCGCCGAGACGGGTGTCACCTGGTCGTCGGGGTACTTCGCACGCGGATCGTTTCGCGCCGCGCTCGACGACCTGCGCCAGTTCGGTGAGGAAGTGATCGCGAGGTCCCGCTGAGCACGGAAACCGTGTTCGCCGACAACGCGGGCGTGCGCATCCACGCGCTCGACAACGAAGTCCGCGACACGACGCTCCCGCCGGTCGTCGTCGTGCCCGGGATGGGGGAGTCGGCCGAGGAGTACGCCTGGCTCCTCGCCGAGTTGGAGGACCGTCGCGTGGTTGCCATCGACGTGCGTGGCCGAGGGCGCAGCGACGCGCCGGAACACGGCTACCGGTGGGAAGACCACATCGGCGACATTGCGGCGATGATCGCGACGCTTGCTCTCGACCGACCGGTGCTCGTCGCGTTCTCGCGTGGGTCGTCCTACGCGTTGGGGTACGCGCTCTCTGTACCGCGCCGCGTGCGTGGCCTCGTGATCGGCGACTACCACGCGCGGCATGTCGGCCTTCCACCGGAGTTCGCAGAGCGGCAACTCGCGGTCACGCTGCGCGGGATACCGATGAGCGAGCGGATGCCGGAGCACGCGGTGATCGGTGTCGTGGAGGACAGTCGGGAGGTTCCCCTCTGGGATCGCCTGCACGAGCTCGTGTGCCCGGTGCTCGTGATCCGCGGCGGCCGGCGCGGCGTCATCGTGGACGACGACGCGGCCGCGCGCTGGGAGGCAGCCTTGCCGGGCGTCGAGCTCGCGATGCTGCCGGACGCGGGCCACGATCTCTGGAGCCGTGATCCGGCTGCGTACCTCGCGGTGCTCCGTCCCTTCCTCGAACGTGTGAGGTAGCGGCGGCCGGGCCGGCCGTCTGCAGGCCGTAGAGTCAAGGCGGATTTGCGACCAGTGGGAGATCGGCAATGACGGACACCACGCACGACCAGGCTCCGCACGACCAGGCTCCGGACGATCGGGCTTCGGACGATCGGGCCGAGGGCCGGTACAACCGGGGGCCGTTCGACTTCGCCGCCTTTGCGGTCGAGGAGCCCGGCCCCGTGTACCTCGAGGTGCAGGAGTCCAGCCCCTTCCGGGAAGACGGAGTGGTCGTCGTCACCAAGATGGCCGACATCCTCGCAGCCACCAAGCGTCGCGACGTCGTGAGCAGCATGGCCGCGACCAGCGGCCCCGATGACGAGAGCATGCTCGGGAACGAACGTCCGCTGATTCCGTTGCAGATCGACGGCGCCGAGCACACGAAGTTCCGCAAGCTGTTGGACCCTCTGTTCGCCCCGAGGGTGATGGCCCACCTCGAGCCGCACGTCACCGATGTCGCCAACGAGTTGATCGACCGGTTCATCGACCAGCCCGAGATCGAGTTCTACGAGGCATTCTGCGTACCGCTGCCGTCGCGCATCTTCCTCGAACTGATGGGGCTGCCCCAGGAGCAACTCGCAGACTTCCTCGAGTTCAAGGACGCCGCCATCCGACCCACGGGCGCGACGCCCGAGGAGCAGCGCACGTACCAGCGGCGGGTCATCGGGCGGATGAACGACTATCTGAACGCGGAGTTCGATCGGCGCCTCGCGGCCGACGAACCCGGCGACGATCTGATCGGCGGTTTCTTGACCGTCGAGATCGACGGTGACCGCCTGAGTCGAGAGGACATCCTCGACATCATGTTCCTGCTGCTCATCGCCGGGCTCGACACGGTGTCGTCGGCGCTGTCGAACATGGTGGCCTATCTCGCGCGTCACCCGGAGCAGCGTCAACAGTTGGTCGACGATCCGTCGTTGGTGCCGTCGGCAATCGAGGAGTTGCTGCGCACGCTCACACCCGTCCCGTTCGGTGGGCGCTTCGCCACAGCCGACTTCGAGGTGAACGGCAAGCCGGTGAAGGAGGGTGACATGCTCGCCGTGCTATGGGCGGCCGCGAACGTCGACCCCGACACCTTCCCCGACCCGTTGAAGGTCGACTTCGAACGCCGGGCCAACCGCCACGTCGCGTTCGCGGCGGGCTTTCATCGTTGCCTCGGGTCGCACCTCGCGCGCATGGAGCTGCGTGCCGCGCTCGGCGCGTGGCACCAACGCGTGCCCGAGTACGCGATCGCGCCGGGCAAAGAGCCCGTGTTCAACAACGACGGCGTGCGCATCGTGAACCCGCTGCCGCTCGTCATCACCCCCGCGCGTTAGGTCGGCGGCGGGCGGAATCCGATGGAGCGCCGCGCCGTCGACCACTCTGTCCGTCTCGCCGGGCTCGAGCTCCCCGACGACGTCCGCTGTGAGATCGTCGGCGAGGATCCGATTCTTCCCTCGCCCCACTATCTCGCACGAACCGGTCTGGCTGGCGCGCGAGCACGAACCTTGTCCGCAGCGTCGTGGAGGTCCTGGCGTGCCATCACGATCGGCGCTTCTCGACCACCCGCCGGACGTGCAGCAGGTATTCCTTGCGGTTGAGCGGGTTGTGGTCTGTGCGCGGCCGTGTCGGGAAGGTGCCGCGGACCGGGTGGTAGGAGTCGAAGGCGCATTCGAGCAGACCTTCGCCGCGCGTCAGCGCCGGTAGCTGTCGTTGCAGCTCGTGTACCCGAGCCGCCGGGATCGCACCCTCGAGGATGCACGACGACCCCCGGATCGTGGGTGGCTCAGGCACCGCGTGCAGCCGCGCCAGTGCCGGCAAGATCAGTCCGAGCGTGGCGGTCGGAAGCTCGAGGTGGAACCCGTGAATCGGCTCGCACACCACCGTTCCGGCCCTTTTCAGCGCGCTCATCAGCACCAGCGGCGTCAGGTTGCGGAAGTCTCCGGCAGCACTCCCCGGCCGTATCCAAAAGCCCGAATGCGTCATCGTGACCGTGCAGTCGGTGACCTGCCAGCCATAAGTGCCTTGGCGCAGCGTTCCCCGCACGGAGTCCTCGACCGCCTTGTGGAACGAGAGCGGAATCGACCCGAGCTCGACCTCGAGCCGGAACTCCACGCCGGAGTTGATGGGGGCCGGATCGATGCGCAGCCCGACCGTGGCGAGGAATGGATTGGGCGCCTTGCCGATTGTCTCGACGGCCGCACCGGTAGCGATGGGTCGTTCAATGCAGATCGTCGTCGTCTCGCGGAACTCGACGGCGATGTCGAAGTCGTTCGCCAGCGTTTCCTGGATGACCTCCTTCTGCACCTCTCCGTAGAGCGAGACGAACAGCTCCTGTCGAACATCGTCCTGTCGGAGGTTGATGAAGGGGTCCTGCTCAGTGAGCTGATCGAGCGCAACGCGTAGCGCACCTCTGTCGGCGGCGCGGCGGGCGACGATGACCGTCTCGAGTGTCGGCGGCGCGAAATGGTGACCCTCCGAGGTCGTTCGCGATGTGCCGATCGCGTCACCGATCTGGACATCGCCCAGACCCCAGAGCTTTCCGATCTGGCCGGCGGCGACCGCCGGATGCTGAACGGCCGAGCCGCGGTCGAAAACGCTGATCGCGGTGACCTTCCGCTCGTCATCACCGCGGACTTGCATCCGATCTCGCGTTCGAACCGTCCCCGAGAACATGCGGACGTACGCGATCCTCTCCCCGGCCCGCCCCCGTTCCACCTTGAAGACCGTGCCCGAAACCGGGCCATCGACGTCGCCTTCGGCAGCAGGCAGCAACTCTGCGATGCCGGCAATCAGCGAATCCACGCCGGCACCCGTGATCGCCGAGCCGAAGAACACCGGATGCACCAGCGCCTGCTTGGTCTGCGCCGCAAGCTCGTCGCGGAGCTGGCCGTACGAGACGGTCGTCTCGTCGTCGACGTACGCGGCCAGGACCGCGTCGTCGTGGTCAGCGAGCACATCGGCCAGCCTGGCCGTAAAGGCAACGTCGGCCGCGCCGTACGGCATGAAATCAGGGGTGCGTGTGCCAAGACCGCGCGCCGATCCCATCGGAAGAATTGCCGGCGTCAGCTTTTCGGAGATGCCCTGCAATACGCGTTCATCGTGCGCGCCGCCGCGGTCGATCTTGTTCACGAAGATGAGGGTGGGAATGTGCAGCCGCTGCAACGTCCGCATCAACACGCGGGTTTGCGCCTGAACACCCTCCACGGCCGAGATCACCAGCACCGCGCCGTCGAGCACGCTCAACACCCGTTCCACCTCGGCAATGAAATCTGGATGGCCGGGCGTGTCGATCAGGTTGACCGTCACGTCGTCGATGACGAACGACACGACGGCAGACTTGATCGTGATGCCGCGCTGCCGTTCGAGCGCCAAGGAATCGGTCTGGGTACTGCCGTCATCGACGCTGCCGATCTCGTCGATGACACCGGCGGCGTAGAGCAGCCGCTCGGTCAGGGTTGTCTTACCGGCGTCTACATGCGCCAAGATCCCCAAGTTCAACGTTCGCACCACGCGTCGTGTCCTCTCGAGAGGTGGCAATCCCCTTCTGGACGGACAAGAGCGCTCGGCGCATTTCCCTCTCCTTGGTGGATCGGCGGTTGTCGGGAGTACAGCAGACGGCCACGCCGGAGGGCAACCGATTTGTCGGGCGACTCAGCTCGGCCGGCTGATACTCCGACGAACCGGTACGTTTCCGTCGGTAGAAGACAAAGGTGGGGCGCGATGTACAAGGCAACGGTCCGCAGGTTGATCCGTCGCAGCATTCGGTTGCTCAACGAGGGCCGCTATGAGGCATCGCTCGCGGTCGTTGCCCCAGACGCTGCGCTGAGTTTTCCGGGCGACAACTCCTGGTCCCGAGAGTTCCGTTCCCCTCAGCTCGGCCGCGAGCCCTTCGCGACGCATCGCGGGAAGGACGAGATCGAAGCCTTCCTCCGGCGCTACGTCGGTACCGGGATGCAGATGTCCGTCGAGGACATCTTGGTCAACGGTCCGCCCTGGAACACGCGTGTCGCGGTGCGGGTCAACCATGGAATCGTCGCCGAAGGCGTGACGATCTACACCAACCGAGCCGTCCTCATGGCCAAAATCGTCTGGGGCAAGATTCGCGCGCAGGAGGACTACGAGGACACCGAACGCGTCGCCGCCTTTGACCGAGACCACCCTGAGCGCGCCGGTCGACGGACCGACTGACCGCATACAGAACTGCCGTTATACGGGTGATGTTGTCAAGCATCATCGTGGTCGACCTCAACCAACATGCCGTGAAGATCGGAGTTCGCCAATGATCGTCGTCCGCTTCAAGATCAAGTGCCAGCCGGCGAAGAGCGAGCAGGTCAAGACCGCGCTCGACCAGGTCATCGCCCCGAGCCGAACGGTCGAAGGGGTCATCAGTTTCGACATTGCCCGCGACCTCGCCGACCCCGACTCGTTCATCGCCACCGAGGTGTTCGAGGATCGGGATGCGCTCGACCGTCAAGAGTCGTTGCCGGAGGTAGGGAATGTGATGTCGATCCTCCCGGACTCCCTCGCTGTCCCACCCGAGGCAACTCTGTTCCACGTCTCCTCGTCCGAACCGCTGGAGAGTTGAGTACGCAGCCGCAGAAGGGTCGAGGCCGAGGGAGTCGGCGGGCAGACGGCGGCCAACCTTTCTGGCTCGACGACGCTCCGAGGGTCCAGGGCGGCCGAGTGCCCGATCGCTGTACGCGCCTGCGAGGACGAGCCGGCGGTGCTGACGTTGATGATCGAACCGCCGTCGCCCGCGAACATGCGACCTCCGAACAACGCCCCGCGACGGAACGGCCCGCGGGCGTTGAGCGGCGACACGCCGGCGTTGTCCACGAGCACGTCGCAACGGCCGAACTCGTCGTCAGCGATCTGCACGAGCCGATCACCGTCCGTCTCAGATGGCGCGCTCGCGGCCTTCCCAGTAGGGGTCGCGCAGCTTGCGTTTGTAGAGCTTGCCGTTTGGGTCGCGGGGGAGCTCTTCGGTGAAGTCGATGGTGCGCGGCGTCTTGAACTTGGCGAGACGGGTTGCCGACCATTCGAGGATCTCGGCTTCGAGCTCGGGGCTGCCCTCGACTCCCTCGACCGGCTCGACGACGGCCTTCACCTCTTCACCCCAGTCGTCGTGCGGAATGCCGAACACCGCCACGTCGGCGACCTTCGGATGCATGATCAGTTCGCTCTCGATCTCGGCGGGGTAGATGTTGGCCCCGCCCGAGATGATCATGTCGGTCTTGCGATCGGAGAGGAACAGCCAGCCGTCGTCGTCGAGGAAGCCGACGTCGCCAACGGTGAAGAACCTGCCACGACGGCTCTTCTCCGTCTTCTCCTTGTCCTTGTAGTACTCGAAGCTTCCCGCCATCATGTGCATGTAGACGGTGCCGATCTCGAAGGCCGGGAGCCCGTTGTCGTCGTCGTCGAGGATCACGATCTCCGCGCCCGGCCACGCGCGCCCGACGGTCCCGGGGTGCTCGAGCCAGTCCTTCGCGTACACGAGCGTGCCGCCACCCTCGCTGGCCGCGTAGTACTCGTCGATGACCGGACCCCACCACTCGATCATCTGACGCTTCACGTCGGGAGGGCACGGCGCCGCCGCGTGCACCATGTGGCGCAGCGACGACACGTTGTACTTCGCGCGCACCTCGTCCGGCAGGCCGAGCAGTCGGACGAACTGCGTCGGCACCATGTGCGTGTTCGTCACCTTGTACCGGTCGATCAAATGGAGCATCTGTTCGGGCGTCCACTTGTCCATCACGACGACGGTGTGGCCGGTGTGGATCGCGGAGCCCGCGAACACGAGCACCGCGGTGTGGTAGAGCGGCGAGCCGACGATGTGCACGTTGTCGTCGAACGGCTGGAGCCCGAACATGGTGAGCATCCCGCCGAATCCGCGACCGCCGGCCTCCGGCTCGGTGCCGGGTAACGAGCGGCGCACCCCCTTCGGACGGCCGGTGGTGCCCGACGTGTAGTTCATGACGGTGCCCGTCGTGCGGTTGGCGGGCGTACCGGACGGTTGGCCGGTCTTCAGTTCGTCGTACGCGCGGAAGCCGGGGATGTCGCCGCCGACGGCGAAGCGACCGTTGGCCGGGAAGTCGATCTCGTCGGCCGCGGCCGTCGCATGCTCCGCGAAGCGCGCGTGCGCGATGAACACCTTCGCCTCGCAGTCGTCCACGATGTACGCGATCTCCGGACCAACGAGGTGCCAGTTGATCGGGATGAGGTAGAAGCCCGCCTGGCTGATCGCGAGGTACAGCTCGAACACCTCGACCCCGTTCGGCAGCAGCATCGCGATCGCGTCGCCCGGCTGGAGCCCCATCGCACGGAGACCGTGGACGACCTGGTTGCACGAGCCGAGCAGCTCGCCCGCGGGCACAAGGCGCTCCTCGGGGTCGACGAGCGCGAGGTGATCCGGATTGGCCTCCGCGATCATCCAGAAGCCTTGGGGAGCGGGCGCGTCGGTGGGCGCAGCGGTCATCGTCCCTCCTTTCGGTGTCTGGTGGCGTGACTCTGAGCGCACCGGCCAACATGACGGCTCATGGACGGTATCCGTCATCGGAATGTCTCCACCAACGGCATCACGATGCACATCGCCGAGGCGGGGCCCGACGACGGCCGCACGGTGGTCCTGTGCCACGGCTTCCCCGAGTGCTGGTACTCGTGGCGGCACCAACTGGTCGCGTTGGGGGAGGCCGGCTTCCATGCCGTGGCGCCCGATCAGCGTGGATACGGGCAGACCGAGATGCCGGCCGAAGTGAGCGAGTACACGCAGCTGCATCTCGTCGGCGACATCGTCGGGTTGCTCGACGCGCTCGACGCCGAACGCGCCACCGTCGTCGGTCACGACTGGGGCGCGCCGGTCGCGTGGCACTGTGCGCTGCTCCGTCCCGATCGTTTCGAAGCGGTCGCCGCGCTCAGTGTGCACTGGGGCGGGATCGCGCCGCGTCCGACGCCATTGATGAAGCCCACTGACGGAATGCGCGCGGCGCTCGGCGACAGCTTCCTCTACATCCTGTATTTCCAGGAACCGGGCGTTGCCGAGGGCGAGCTCGACGTCGATCTCCGTCGCTCATTGCGCGCCACGCTCTACACACTCTCGGGTGACATCCCGCGCGACGAGTACCGCTTCTTCGACCCAGCCGCGCAGCAGATGTTCGACATTCTCGCGGAGCCGCCCGGCGCGCTCGACTGGCTCTCCGACGACGACCTCGACGCGTTCGTCGACTCGTTCGCACATCACGGCACGTTCTTCGGGGGCTTGAACTGGTACCGGTGCATCGACCGTACAGCCGAGCTGTTGGCGCCGTTCGCCGGCCTTCCGATCATGCAGCCCGCGCTCTTCATCGGCGCGGAGTACGACTCGATCTTCGGTCAGACACCCGAGTCGGTGCTCGCGACGCGCGCGCACATTCCCAATCTCCGCGAGCCGATCTGGGTGAAGGGATCGGGTCACTGGATCCAGCAGGAGGAACCGACCGTGGTCAACGACGCACTCCTCGAGTTCTTGGCCGAGAGCGGGACGAAATGAGCGAACTGCCGCAGTCTCCGTTCCGCCCCGATGTCTTGTCGGGCTCGGTAGCGTTCGTGACCGGTGGCGCGACCGGGATCGGCAAGGAGATCTGTCGAGTCCTCGGCCACCACGGCGCGCGTGTCGCGATCGCCAGCCGCAACACCGAACGGCTCGAGCAGGCGACGGCCGAGCTACGCGGCGAGGACATCGAGACGCACTTCGACGTCGGAGACGTGCGCGACGCCGCAGCCGTGCAACGGATCGTCGGTGGGATCGTCGATCGGTTCGGGCAGCTCGACATCGTCGTGAACAACGCGGCCGGCAACTTCCCTGCGCCGATGACGAAGATCTCCCCCAACGGTTTCAAGGCCGTCGTCGACATCGACCTCCTCGGCACCTACAACGTGTCGAAGGCCGCGTTCGACGCGTGGCTCGGTGAACACGGCGGCAATATCGTCAATATCACCGCGCCGTTCGAGTTGAAGGGCGTGGCGTTGCAGTCTCATGTCGCCGCGGCGAAGGCGGGTGTCGATTCGCTGACGCGTACGTGTGCGGTGGAGTGGGGCCCCTATGGGATTCGCGTGAACGCGATCGCGCCTGGAGCCATCGGCGATACGGAAGGCATGCGCCGGTTCGCCGACGTCGTGCCCAGCACCGAAGAGTCTCGACCCACGAACCCCGTCGGCCTGCTCGGCCACGGATCCGACATCGCGTACATGGTGTTGTTCCTGTGCTCGCCGGTCGCGCGGTTCATCTCCGGGCAGGTGATCGCGGTGGACGGCGCCGCGAGCATCGATCAGCTGAAGCTGGGCCTCGGCCGAGCCGATTAGCGGTACCACACCAACCGGCGTCGCAAGACACGCGTAATCCATGCCGAACGACGCCAGTTCGAGCAGTTCGTACCGATGGGAGCGGACATGGAGTTGACGGATCGGCGCATCATCGTCGTGGGCGCGTCGTCGGGCATCGGGGAAGCGGTGGCGGTGCAGGCCGCCGGGGCCGGAGCGCGCGTCGTGGTCGCTGCCCGCAGGCTCGATCGGCTGGAGGCAGTGGTCGAGCGGTGTGGCGACCGCGCGCACGCGGTGCGGTGCGACGTTCGTGATCCGACGAGCTGTGAGGAGTTGATCGCGCGCGCCGTCGAGCACCTCGGTGGTCTCGATGCGGTGATCTACTCGACTGCTATCGATCCGCTCGCGCGGCTCGTCGACACCGATGCCGAGTTGTGGGCCGATGTGCTCGCGACCAATGTGGTGGGCGCGTCACTCGTGTGCCGCGCCGCGGTTCCGCACCTCGCGAAGACGACGGGCCGGTACGTGTTCGTGTCGGCCACATCAGTTGGTCGTCCGCTACCGGGAATGGGTGCCTACGAGACCAGCAAGGCGGCGCTCGAGGAGCTGGCACGCGCGTGGCGGGGCGAGCATCCCGAGGTCGGGTTCTCGACCGTCGCCGTCGGCAACACGCTCGGTACCGAGGTCACCGCGCGCTGGGATCCAGAGTTGCTGGGGGAGCTCGGCGCGGTATGGGCGCAACGGGGGTACATCGACGACAACGGGCCGGGCGCGATGACCGTCGACGCGGCCGCGGCCGCGGTGTTGAGCGTGCTCAGCGCGGCCGCCGAGCTGCGGTTCGTGCTCGCGCTCCCGCCGCCCGGCAGCACGATGGAGCACCCCGGCGGGTAGAGAGCGATCTACTCGTCCTTCCCGCTCTGTGCAGCTTCGCTGCCGGGCCGCTCAGGCCACGCTTCGCTGCTCGGCGGGATGCCCGCCTCGCGGCCGCTCAGCTCGGGGGCTGCGGACCTCTCGCGTAGAGGGCGTCGCCGGCACCGCGTTGACCGAGCCGATGATGCTCGGGGAGCGGCCACCAGTCGTCGGGTCGGTGCCGGAGCGACCAGTCGGGCACCGCCACGCGCTGCGCGATCCGCCACTCGCCACCTCGACGCTCGAAACGGTCGATGAACCGGAACCCGGTGCTGAGGTTCAGGTGCGGGGCGTCCGACGCGCTGCGGTGCACCGACATCCCGTACGTCTCGACCCACGCGGTGTCGGCGTCGTCGAACTCGACGAGTTGGTTCCCGATGAAGTGCATCGTCGCGTCGTACTTCGCGAGCAACGGCCGTACCCATTCGAGGTAGGCATCGACCGTGCCGGAGAACGATCCGTGCTCGTCGTGCGCGTCGTCGTGATAGCAGCTACGAACGAGATCGAGGTCCATGCGGTCGATGCCGCGGCAGTAGCGCGCGACGACACGACGGATCTCGGCTTCTGCGATCAGTCGTTCGAGTTGCTCCGAGTCGGTCACCGAGCCCTCCTCCCGTGCGGGAGCTTAGGATTGACCCGAGCCACCAGGGAAGGGAGCCGCCAGATGTCGACTGAGCCGCTCGTCGTGGTGTCGTCGGACACCCATATCGGGCCGCTCCTGAAGGAGCAGCTGCGCGACTACTGCCCTCCCGCATACCTCGACGACTTCGACGCGTTCGTCACTGCGCGCGAGGACTCTGCACAGGGGAGAGGCGGGCTGCCGTTCGGCGGCCACCCCAACTCGCTCACCGCCGGACATCACGACGTCGACGCGCGGTTGCGCGACATGAATCGCGACGGCATCGCCGCCGAGGTGATCTTCCACGGGAGCCAGAACGGTGAGCCGATGCCGTTCCTCCCACAGCTGTTGGGAAACAACGCGAGCTTCGAGCTCGATCCGGAACTGGCTCCGGTCGGGGAGCGCATCTACAACCGTTGGCTGGCTGATTTCTGCTCGGTCGAGCCCGAACGTCATGTGGGCTTGGCCCACGTACCCATGTGGGACATCGACGCGGCGGTGGGTGAGCTCGAGTGGGCGGCCGACGTCGGCTTGCGCGGTGTGAACTTCCCCGCCCCTCGCCACGGCGTGTACCTCGAGTACAACGACCGCGCGTGGGAGCCGTTCTGGTCGGCGTGCGAGGCGTGCAACATGGCATTGGCAACGCACGTCGGTGTGGCGAGCCCCGGCCGCGCGTCGGGCCCCGAATCGCTCGCGCTCACCTCGATCGAAGACGGCGGCTACTTCGCGCGACGCGCGATCTGGTGGATGATCTTCGGCGGCGTGTTCGAACGGCACCCCAACCTGAAATTGGTGATCACCGAGTCGCCGGGGGAGTGGTGGTCGCACACGATGGTCGAGCTCGACTCCACGTGGTTGTCGCAGGCCGACTGGAACGCCGCGCTGCGCGAACAGGTGCCGCGCCGGCCGAGCGAGTACTGCGAGTCGAACGTGTTCGTCGGCGCAAGCTTCCTCGCGTCCTTCGAAGCCGCGCGTGCCGTCGACGAGGGCTACGCGTCGCAGCTCCTCTGGGGTTCTGACTACCCGCACATCGAGGGAACGTGGCAGCACACCAGTCACGACGACGCGGAGCCGGTCACGCGGGCCGCGCAGCGCAACACGTTCTGCGAGATCCGGCCCGACGCCACTCGGGCGATGCTCGGTGAGAACGCGGTGGCCGTGTACGGCCTCGACGCGCAGAAGCTCGGCGAGGTCGCGGCGAGGATCGACGCGCCCACGCTGGCCGAGCTCGCCGTGCCAATCGAGTCCATCCCACCGGGCGCGAGCCCCACCGCCTTCCGCACTTTCGGTGCCTGGAAGTAAGGAAACCAAACCTATGGACGACCGCGCGCAAACCCTCGCCGACAAGGCCGAGATCGTGGAGCTCATGACCCGTTACTGCTTCGCGGTCGATTTCCGTGAGTTCGACGAGTTGCGCGACGTGTTCGCCACCGACGCCGACGCCACCTACGTGCTCACGCCGCTCGGTCTCGGGCTCGAAGACGTGCACCTCTCGGGCGCCGACGCCATCGTCGAATGGCTGAGCTCCGTGCTCGGGAACCTCGGTGAACCCGGTCCGCGCCACGCGATGACGAACTTCCTCATCGAGGTTCACGGCGACCACGCGCACTCGCGCAACTACCTCGCGGGTGGCGGTGGCCTCTACACCGTCGACCACGTGCGCACACCAAACGGGTGGCGCGCGGCGCGGTTCGAGATGCGTAACTTCGCGCGCCCGGCTACTCCGCCTGGCTGATCGCCCACGCCGCGTTGATCAAACCGATGTGGCTGAACGCCTGCGGGAAGTTGCCGAGCAGTTCGCCCGTTTCGGCGTCGACTTCTTCTGCGAGCAGACCCACGTCGTTCACGTAGACAATCGCGCGCTCGAACGTCTCCCGGGCTCGCTCCACTTCTCCGGCCAGCGCGAGCGCCTGCGCGAGCCAGAAGGTGCAGAGGAGGAATGTGCCTTCTTCGCCCTCGAGGCCGTCGTGGGCGAGGTAGCGGTATACGAGTCCGTGTTTGTCCGTAAGTCGCTCAGCGGTCGCGTTGATCGTCGCGAGCATGCGCGGGTCGCTCGCGGGGATGAAGCCGACGATCGGCATCATCAAGTTGGACGCGTCGAGGTCAACGGATCCGAACGATTGCGTGAACGCGCCCGCCGCCTCGTTCCAGCCGCGCGTGAGGATGGCGTCGGCGATCTCGCCGCGCATGCGCGTCCAATCGTCGACGCGATCGGCCGTGCCGAACCGGTCGGCAAGCAGGATCGCCCGGTCGAGCGCGACCCAGCACATGAGCTTGGAGTACAGGAAGTCGCGCGGCGCGCCCCGCACTTCCCAGATTCCCTGGTCCTGCTCGTACCAGCGTGCCGCGGCGGTGTCGGCCAGATCGGCGAGGAACTGCCGAGTGGACGGCGCCAAGCGATCGAGCTGCTCCGGCAACCGGTACACCGCGTCGAGCAGCTCGCCGTAGACGTCGAGCTGACGCTGATTCCAGGCACCGTTCCCCACGCGCACCGGCGCGCTGTTGCGCCAACCCGCGAGATGTGGCAACTCGCGCTCGGTGAGGTCGCGCTCGCCGCCGATGCCGAACATGATCTGCAGGTCGCCACCGCGACGCACGAGTGACGCGGCCGCCCCCGACATGAAGTCGAAGAACTTGTCGGCCTCGTCGGGACACGCCGCCACCCAGAGGGCTTGGATGGTGAAGCTCGCGTCGCGCACCCATGCGTAGCGGTAGTCCCAATTTCGCGAGCCGCCCGGTGTCTCCGGCAGCGAGGTGGTGGGCGCCGCACAGATCGCGCCGGTCGGGAAGTAGGTGAGCGCGTAGAGCACGCGCCCGCTGTGGTGCACGAGATCGTGCCACGGTCCCTCGTAGGCCTGGTGGAGCTCCGACCATGTGTGCCACGCGGCGGCGGTGTCGGCGAGGCGCTCGGCGATCTCGTCGCTCGGCCAGAGACGAGGAGGGTCCTCAGAGGTGGTCTTGTGCTCGAGTGCGAACAGCACCGTCTCGTCCTCGCGGACGGTGAACGTCGCTCGGGCAGAGCTCTCGTCGACCGCGAGGGGAACTGACGAGCCCAGCGCGAGCACATCCGCCCCACCGCGCGCGGTGACACCACCGTCGACCAGGTCGAGCAGCGGGTGGATCAACCCGTACTCCGGTCGCGGCGCGTACGTCATCGCGACTTCGGTCTCGCCGCTCACGCCGGTGATTCGCCGCAGGAGCGCGGAAGGCGCGTCGGCACCGAGCTCATGGCCGCGTTCGTTCCGTCCGACGGCAAGCGCATCCACGAGCGTCACGGTGCCCGTCGCCGTGCGAAACGTGGTCTCGAGCACCATCGTGTCGTCGACGTAGCGCCGACTCACCTCGGAGTCGGCGGTCGGGTGGATCGACCAGTGGCCGGCGCGCTCGTCGAGGATCCGCCCGAACACCGACGGGCTGTCGAACCGCGGGAAGCACAACCAGTCGACGGAGCCGTCGCGGCTCACGAGGGCAGCAGAATGGCAATCCGACAGCAGCGCGTAGTCCGCGATCGGCGGTTGGCTCACGAGGGGCCCATCTCCTTCCATGCGTCGGTGAGCACGGTTCGCAGCGTGGCTTCGATGAAGTCGAATTCAGCCGGTCCCGCGATGAGCGGCGGCGCGAGCTGCACGATCGGGTGACCGCGGTCGTCGGTGCGACAGATCAGGCCGGCCTCGTAGAAACGCGGTGCCAGGTAGCCCCGAAGCAAGCGTTCGCGCTCGTCCTTGGGGAACGTCTCCTTCGTGGCCTGGTCGCGCACGAGCTCGATTGCCCAGAAGTAGCCGCCACCGCGTACATCACCGACGATCGGGATGTCGCGAAGACGCTCGAGCCGCGCCTGGAGCTCGGGTTCGTGCGTACGCACGTTGTCGAGCACGCGCTCCTGTTCGAACACGTCGAGGTTCGCGAGAGCGACCGCGCAGCTCACCGGATGGCCCGCAAAGGTGATGCCGTGCAGGAACGAGGAGTCGGGCTCGGCGAGGAACGGCTCGGCGAGCGCGTCGCGACAGATCACCGCGCCCAACGGCGAGTAGCCGCTGGTGAGGCCCTTCGCGCAGGTGATCATGTCGGGCAGGTAGTCGTAACGCTCGCAGCCGAACATCTCACCGAGCCGACCGAACGCACAGATCACCTCGTCGGAGACGAGCAGCACCCCGTACTTGTCGCAGATCTCACGTACCCGCTGGAAGTAGCCCTCGGGAGGGACGAAGCAGCCCCCACCGTTCTGCAGGGGCTCGAGGAACACCGCGGCGACCGTGTCGGGACCTTCGAAGAGGATGCGCGCTTCGATCGCGTCAGTCACATCGAGCATGAAGGCTTTCTCGTCGTCGCCGTGCGGATGCCGGTACCGGTTGGTGTTGGGAACGTGCGACGCACCAGGGGTGAGCGGCTCGAACGGGGTGCGCAATGCCGGGATGCCGGTGATCGCGAGCGCGCCGAGGGTTGTGCCGTGGTACGCGATCTCGCGCGCGATCACCTTGTGGCGTTGTCCTTGCCCGATGGCGCGGAAGTACTGCCGTGCGAGCTTCCAGGCCGACTCGACTGCCTCGGACCCGCCGCTCGTGAAGAAGACGCGATTGAGGTCGCCCGGCGCGAGCTCAGCGACCCGCGCCGCGAGCTCGATCGCGGGCGGGTGCGCGTAGTTCCAGATCGGGAAGTACGCGAGCTGTTCCGCCTGCCGGCGGGCCGCTTCCGCAAGGTCGGCACGACCGTGTCCTACCTGCACGGCGAACAGGCCGGACAACCCGTCGAAGAGACGCTTCCCCGTCGCGTCCCACACGTAGCAGCCCTCGCCGCGCGTGATGATGTTGACGGGATGGTTGTCGTCGTACGCGCCGAGTCGCGCGAAGTGCATCCAGAGATGACGACGTGCAAGCTCGCCGAGCTCGTCCGGGGTGCGCGCGCTGGTCAAGCTGGGGATTCTACGGCTCGAGTTCAGATGCGCGTAGGGTGTGCGCCGTGTACTACGGAATCGGGATCTTCGCCTTTGTCGCCATCCTCTGCATCGTCGCCTACTTCGTCATGATGAAGCGGCGCCGCGAGTACGAGAAGGGCGAGTAGCGAGGGCTACCCGGCCGACCTCGCTGCCGCAGTCGGGCTCGTGTACACCACGTTCACGTCGGTGTAACCGAGCCGGCCAAGGAACCCCTGCAGCATCTTCGTCGTGTTGCGTTCCGCGCGCTGGACGAGGTGACTGTGCCTCGCGGCTGTACCCAGCTTGTCCTGCGCGAGCACATAGAAGCGCTGCTCACTGGTGGGGTTGTCGCTGAAGATTCCGCCCAAGCGGTTCACGATGCCGCGTTCGCGACCGACGACGCGACTGGTCTTGGGGTCGATGACCGCAGGATTGACTCGCGGTTCGGGCAGTGTGATCGTGACGGCGCCGTCGCCGCGCGGCTGCACCGCACCGGTCGAGAGCGCCGAGAAGTCGACCGTGGCGTCGACCGTCCCGTTCGCGAGGAACGTGGTGCGCTCGCCGGCGATGAACGAGGGCAGGATCGACACGTCGTCCTCGACGTCGATCGTCTGCTGGAAACGTGCCTGAGCAGCCGAGTACGACGACAGGTTGTTGAGCTCTTTGAGCAAGGCGGGGGACGAACGGTCGACGCTCGACGTGGCGAAGGGATTGCCGATGTCGAGGATTCCGGTGAGCACTCCGGCGATCGCCAGCACGCCGACGGCCAGGGCACCGACGACCACGAGCGACACGATGGAGCTGAGGCGGGGTCGGCGGCGGCGGCCACCGTCCGCCACGACCCGCACGGTGACCTCTTGATTCGATTGATCGGGGCCGGCGGACGGGTGAGTGCTGTCCTTGAGCAGGGTGGGCATGGTTCTCCTGGGGTCGAGGCGCGACACGATGCGCGCTGCGTTCGGATGACTAACGATCCCCGACCCCTGGTCAGTTCCACAGTCGAAGAGCCGCTTGAAATCTCTGCATGCTGGTGTGTCAAGAAAAATCAATGGCGCTCTTGACGATTGAGGCCCAAGTCGTGATCACACAGGTGTAGTTCTCACGGAGCATGCGCGCGCTACGTGGTATTTGCTTGACCTGGCGAGGTATCCTGCTATCGAATGCGTCGAGACCGTCGTCAAGCGCACCCCCGAGACTCGGAGACGCGACTGTGACCCAAGCACTCTTCTTCGACTTCGTCGAAAAGCGCGTGATTGTGCCCCAGCCGCAGATCCCGGCCAACGACGAGCGACCCGCACCCATGCCAGAGGTGTCAACAAACCCTTAGCATTGTCCCCGTGCGGGTAGATTGGGCAACAACCTGTCGGTACGCGGGGGTAAATGCCGGTCTCGCCACAATCGTCGGCGCGGGTATCGACACGTACTGGCCTTCTGCCTTCCCGGCTGAAGTCACGGGAACCATCCTTGCTCGGGTCGTGGGTCGGCCCGAAGAAACCGAGCAGATGCACACGCTCGTGGTCCGCGTTCTCGGACCGGACATGACACCGTCGGCTGATCCCCTTGAAGCCCAGTTTCAGACTGATCTGTCACCCGCTCACTATCCAGGTTGGGAACAGCAGGTCCTACTGCCAATCGGCTTCCGCTTTCGAGCCTCAGAAGCAGGCATCTTCACAATCGAGATCGGAGAAGTAGTCAAGACTTGTGGATCGGGTTTGTTGGTCACGCGGCGACCTCGTTC